>DUJZ01000114.1 GCA_013329565.1 Methanomassiliicoccales archaeon | reverse complement strand
GTATTCCTTGCCCCGGTGATCCCAGGAACCACTGTGGGCGGACCTTGAGAAAACTCAAATGGCAGGGGGAGATCCCCCTGCATTTTTTTTAAAAAACGTTTAAGGAACCAGTACCTTGCTCACCACGTGGATGTATCCGTTCCGGCACTTTATGTTGCCGCGGATGATCGTGGCTCCCGCGACCTTCAAGAGGCCTTTGGCGTCAACGGCCAGTTCCTTCTGGTCTGTAGTGGCCACACTAGTTTTGGCCGCCAACTCGTCGTACGAAAGCGCACCTTCCACCACATGGTGGGTGAGCACGGCTTTCAATTTGGCCTTGTCCTTCAGCAGTGCCTCGACCGTTCCGTCCGGAAGATCGATGAACGCTGAGTTGTTTGGTACGAACACCGTGAACGGCCCCTTCTTTCCGAGGAGGTCGACCAATCCAGCTTCCTTCAGTGCCACGACCAGCGTCTTGTAGTCGTCGTCCGCCGCCACCGTCTCGGCGATGGTCTTCAGGTTCGGGTCAGCGACCCAAGATCCCTTCTTCTTGAATATATCGAAGAATCCCATGAAATCCCTGGTGTGCGATTTGACTTGTATCAATATAAAACCATACTATTAACACGATAAAGTCTTTATTTTCTATTTACTAATATTTAAAAAAAATTTTCAGTAATTCAAAGGTTTTTCAATAAAACACAAAAGACTTTTATAATCGAGGAAAACAAGAATTACTTATGATGAAATTATTTATTAAGTTTATGTAGTAGCTAAAATATAATAATAGGTATAGTTACTACATAACAAAATAAATAATAAGTCATATGAATAATATAGTAATCAGAAATAATATTATTTTATTCATCATTCAATTCAAATATGTTAAAGTCAATATATTTCCTAACTTTCTTAATAAACGGAGGGATTTGGGATGCAAACAAAAAAACTGAGAGCATCAGCAATAGCTTGGATACTGTTGGTGCCATTGTTCATGGGTCTTTTGTTCATCGGCGGGACGGAAGCCGTCGATCCGCCTGAACTGGACGAGACCTCGTGGATGAAGGGTATAATCGACAGTGAATCCGAGGTCAGCAATGTCGTAAGCGCCGCGATCGATCTAGACGGGTATCTTCATGTGGTCTATTACGACTATGATGAGCAGTACCTGCTGTACGCTACCAACGCGGACGGGCTCTGGAAGACCGAAATTGTCGACAGTACCGGTAACGTTGGCAAGTACAACTCAATAGCCGTGGATAGCACAGGAAAGGTCCACATAAGCTACTTCGACAATACGAATCAAGATCTCAAGTATGCCAATGGGAGATTTGGCTCCTGGACCGTTAGTGTAGTGGACACCACCGGCGTGGTGGGAGAATACAATTCCCTGGTCTGCGTGAACGATGAGGTGCACATAGTCTATCTCGACTATTCCAATAACACGCTGAAGCACGCTGTGAGCACCGGGACCACCTGGGAGCTAGAGGTCGCGGCCGAAGATGTTGGTCTTGGCAGCGCTCTAACCACAGTTGATGGAAAGCTCTACGCCGCCTTTATCTCCGACAACAAAATGTACTGCGCGGTCAAGAACAACGATACCTGGTCAATGGAGGAGGTGGACGTTTCCTCTGCCTTCGCCAAGGAGCTGGACATTTCCGTAAGTGATGGAACGGTCTTTATCAGCTACTTCGATACCAACTCGCACGACCTCAAGGTCGCCACCAGGTCCTCAAGCGGACTCTGGAGCCCGGTCGTTGTAGACGACACCACCTTCGTGGGATCGTGGACCGCCGCCTACGGTGATTCCATCGGTCGAATGCATGTCAGCTACTACGACTTCCTCAACCAGGACCTGTGCTACGCCGTATACGACGGCTCTTCCTGGGCCCTCACCAGGCTGGATGACAGCGGGGGATTGTGCAGCGCGATGGTGTCGGACGACAACAACAAGCAGCACATCTTCTACATCGATCTAGTGATGGCCAAGACCCCTCTGTCCTACATAACCAACTCTGAGGCCAAGTGGGTCTCTTCCGTGGTTGACGGTCAGGGTGACGTGGGTGAGCAGAGCTCCATCGCAGTAGACGCTGACGGGTTCGTACACATCGCGTACTACGACGACACCAACGGCTCGCTGAACTACGCCAACAACGTCGAGGGATGGAACACCACGGTCGTAGACAACTCATCGGCCAAGGTCGGAATGTATCCGTCCATCGCCATCGATTCCGAGGGCTTCGTGCATATCAGTTACTACGACGATGTGAATCAGGACCTCCGTTACGCCACCAATACTGGAGGTAGCTGGTCCACCGATTCCCGGGACACCGGGGGAGACGTTGGATTGCACAGCTCCCTGACCGTGGACGTGAACGACACTGTCCATATAGTATACCTCAGTTCGACCTCTAAGAACCTGAAGTACACCGGCAACGCCGGCGGCGACTGGGTGGTCAACATAGTGGACAACTCCGGGAATGTGGAGAGCAAGATCGCCACTGGCATCGATTCCAACGGGACGGTGCACGCCGTTTACTACCGCAGCGGCGAGCTCATACATGCCAACCAGACCGCTTCCGGGTGGTTCAAGGAGTCCGTGGAGTCCACCGACCAGCTGGGTGAAGGGCTCTCGATGTTCATCGATGAGAACGACGTGATCTACGTTTCCTACTATAACACGTTCTCCTCGCTGCTGAAATACGTGAACAATGCGAACGGCACGTGGAACACCTCAGAAATAATCGAATCCGGCAACGCCGGAGGGATCGGAAATGCCATTTCGGTCGACAGCAACGGCAACGAGCGTATAGCTTATGTCGATTCGACCCAGAGCATTCTGAAGTACGCGGAGCGCAGGAACGGCATCTGGATGTACCAGAAGGTGGACCTCGAAGGCTGTGGGAACGAGATGTCCATGGCCATCGATTCGTTTGGCCGCGTTCACATCAGCTACTTCGACCCAGTGAGCGAAGACCTTAGGTACACCACCTCGGTCACCTTCCCCTCTGCGCCTCTGAACCTGACCGCGGACATCGACTCAGGGGCGATAACCCTGCACTGGGACCAGCCGGTCAACAACGGCGGTGCGCCGATAACCAGCTTCATGATCTACCGGGGAAGCGCCGCCGACAACCTGACCCTTTACGCTGAGGTCGACGGAGCCACGACCACATACGTGGACAGCGGCCTGGAGAACGGGGTCACCTGGGTGTACAAGCTGAAGGCCGGAAACTCCGAAGGATACAGCGTGTTCTCCAACCAGATCATCGCCACTCCCTGTACCCTGCCTGGCGCGCCCGTCGTGGACGCCGATGGCGAGGACGGGGCCGTTGTTCTGGACTGGGACGCCCCCGACAACGGAGGCGCGGCCATCGAGAAGTACAACATCTACCGCAAGAACGAGACCGGTGTGTACCAGCTGATCGGCTCCGTCAACGGGGACGTGACGTACTACAAGGACACTGGCCTGGAGAACGGGAAGGAGTACTCCTATTTCGTGACCGCGGTGAACCCAGCTGGTGAGGGCCCGGAGAGCGCACCCGTCCACGCCACTCCCGACGAAGGCCTGGACATGATGCTCATAATCGTGATCGTCATAGTCGTGCTGGCTGCGGTCGGGATAGGAGCGTTCGTCTTCCTGAGGAAGGGCGGCAAGATCTGAGAACGAGGGTCCCAACCCTCCCCTTTCCCCATTTTCATTTTTCCCTACCTCAGTTTTATTACCGAGGCGGTCATTGTGAAGGGTGATGGCTGACGATTGGACCGAGATCTACCGCCCCCAGGGGCTTTCCGAAGTGGTGGGCAACCCCAAGGTCATCAAGGACCTCCACCAGTGGGCCGTCTCCTGGGAGGAAGGGCACCCGGAGTTCAAGGCGGTCGTCCTCATGGGGCCACCAGGCGTGGGCAAGACCAGCGCCGCTCTGGCCTTGGCCAGGGACTTCAAATGGGGGGTGGTGGAGATGAACGCCTCCGACCAGAGGAACGCCGACGCCATCAAGAGGGTGGCCATACGCGGCTCCCGCTCCGAGACCTTCACCGACGAAGGCGAGTTCCTCTCCAGCAAGGACGGCGACCTTAAGCTGATCATCTTGGACGAGGCGGACAACATCTTCGGACGCGAGGATTCCGGCGGCATACCGGCGATCGCTGAGCTGGTGGCGAACACCCGGCAGCCGGTCATTCTCATCGTTAACGATTTCTACGAGCTGAGCCGGAAGAGCTCGGCCATCAAGAACAACACCCTGCAGCTCAAGGTATCCAGGGTCCAGGCGGCGACCATGCGCAACGTGCTTCGCAGGATCGCCATCGACCAGGGGCTGGAGGTTCCGCACAGGGTGTTCGAGACCATAATCGAGAACTCCAACGGGGACATGAGGGCGGCCGTACGCGATCTGCAGGCGGTCGGCGAAGGCAATGCCAACATGGGCGAGGACGACGCCTTCGTGCTGGAGAGCAGGATGTCCGTAAGGAGCATGTACGACCTGATGCGCGACATCCTGCACGAATCGGATGCCCGACGGGCGCGACGGACGGCCATGGACGTCGACGAGACGCCGGACCACATCATGATGTGGCTGGACGAGAACGTTCCCATGGAGTACAAGGACCCCGAGGACCTGCACCGGGCCTTCACGCACCTGGCGCGGTCCAGCACATTCCTGTCCCGGGTGACCAGGCGCCAGTACTACGGTTTCTGGTCCTACGCAAACGATCATAACGTGCTCGGCGTGTGCTCCGCCAAGTCCCGACCGAACCGAGGCTGGGTGCAGTATCGTTTCCCCAGCTACATCATGAAGATGTCCCGCAGCAAAGCGTTCCGCTCCATGAAGTCGGGAATAGCCAGCAAGATATCCGAACATACGCACACCTCGACACGCCGGTCGGCGCAGGACATGCTTCCCTATATGGTCCAGATGTTCAAGGGCGACCCGGAGTTCCGATTGTCAATGATCGGTACGCTTCACCTAAGCACCGAGGAGGTGGCCTTCATCCTGGACAAGAAGGTCGATTCCTCGGAGGTGAAGAAGCTGATGCTGGAATCGGAAAGGATCAAGGCGTCCCGGGAGCGGCCTTCCAAGCCTGTCGTCGATATGGTCGAGGAGAAGGAGGAGAGGCCGGAGAGGAAGCCGGAGCCGAAGGGCAAGCAGGCCTCCCTGCTAGAGTATTAGGTGGAACATGAAGGACGACCTGCGGAAGATATTGCAGAAGCAGCAGTACCGGCTGTGCGGGGACCACGCAGGCGTAAAGCTCTGCCACTGGATGAAGCAGAGCCTTCTGAAGGGGCGAACGTGCTACAAGCAGGACTTCTACGGCATCCGCTCGCACCGCTGCTTGCAGATGACCCCGGTGGTGAACGACTGCACGCACAACTGCCTGTTCTGCTGGCGGGTGCGCGGTTTTGAATCCACGGTGACCAAATGGCAGGACCCGGAGACGGTGCTGGACACCTGCGTGGAGGGCCAGAGGCAGCTGGTGACCGGCTTCAAGGGGGATCCCAGATGTTCGCCGGCCATGTGGGAGGAGGCCCGGGATCCGCGCCAGGTGGCGATATCCTTGGCGGGAGAGCCGACCATCTATCCGTACCTGGGGGATCTCATCGAGCTGTGCCACCGGCGGGGAATGACCACCTTCCTGGTCACCAACGGAACCTTCCCGAAGGTGCTGGAGGGGCTTTCCGAACTGCCGACCCAGCTCTACGTGACGGTGGCCGCGCCGAACAAGGACATCTACAGGAAGCTCTGCGTGCCCCGGGTGGACGATGGATGGGAGCGGCTGATGGAGACGCTTGAACTGTTGCCTTCCCTGAACACCAGGACGGTCATCAGGCATACTCTGGTCAAGGACTGGAACCTGGGCTGGGAGAAGGAGTACGCCGCGCTCGACCGCAAGGCCGACCCGACCTTCGTGGAGCCCAAGGGCTTCGTCTTCGTCGGCGATTCCCGCCGGAGGATGTCCATGGACAACATGCCCTCGCACGCCGAGGTACTGGAGTTCGGACGGCGGGTGGCGGACGAGCTGGGTCTGTGCATGCTGCGTGAGAAGTCCGATAGTCGGGTCGCCGTCTTCGGTGAAAGCGGCACCGAGACGAAGATACCCGGCCTGGATCAGAGCGGATGAGCCTTCAGCCACCTGAGTATGGATGAACAGCACTTGTCCGCCGGAATGATGTGTCCGGCGCCTGAGACCCACTCCACCTGCGAGCCAGCGATGTGGTCCGCCAGTTCCCGGGCGAAGTGCGGGGAGACCATTATGTCCTCGTCCCCGTGAATTATGAGGGTGGGGGCGCTTACCTTTTCCAGTAGGCCGTGGCTGTCAAAAAGATCCAAGGCCAGCTTCTGTGCCTTGAATCCCTCGGCGGCCCTCTTGCCGTTACCGTTGCACCTTCGCTGCGCAGGCTTGGCCAAAGCCAGCTTCTTGAAGTAATCCTCGGGCAGGCACCAGGATTGCATGAGCTCCATGAGCGAGTCGAACGTCGCCCCCTCGTCCACCGTGCGGATCATGGTGTCTATGGCGAAGGAAGAGCGCTCCGGCCTTCGGGTATAGGTGGACATCAAGACCAGCGCTCCAACCTTGTCCGAATGGTCGATGGCTACCCGCTGGGCCACGTTCCCGCCCAAGGACCATCCCAGGACGTGATAGCGGTCGTGACCCAAATGCTCCATCAGTCCCGCCACGTCATTGGCCATGGTGCTCATGGTGAACAGGGTAGGCGGATAATCGGTCTCCCCCGCTCCCCGGTTGTCCAGGACGACCACCTGATGCGATCTGGAGAGATGGGGCAGGTACTTCTTCCAGAAGGCGATCTCCCCTCCCAGGCCGGTGATGAGGACCAGCGGTTCCCCCTCCCCGTGCGTCTCGTAATTGATGCGCGCATCCCCGATCTCGACCTTAGGCATCGGACGGCGGGATTAGGCTTGTGCTATTTGGGATTTATCTCCGGACGGCCTCAGGGGACGTGGCACAGGACCTTCTCATCGAACACGTACTTCTTGCGCGGTCCGACCAGGTAGACCGGGGATCTTCCGAAGAGGTCGATGCGGTAGACGTCGTAGAGCATGAGCGAATAGAACTCCCTGGTCAACGCCTGCAGCGCGTCGCAGCGGGCCAGGTCCTCGTCCGTCGTGCTGGTGATCCGGTTGGCCCGTTCCACGAGATCCTGCAGATTGTCGATCCGGGAGTTGAGCATCTGGTGAGCCATTCGCGTGCTCATCACGCTCTGGAAGCTCCGCATGATCCAGAACTGCTCCAGGAATATGCCGAGGAACAGCAGGACGTCCCAGATGCCGTAGTCCTTCAGCGAGGTCAGCAGGGTCAGGAAGGTATACCCCGGAATGACCAGGGCCCCGATGAAGATGATGGCCACGGTTACGAGCACAGCCACCGCCGCCGACTTGACGATGAACGAGGCGGTTCTCCCCTTGAGCTTGGCCGCGCCCATGCGCTTCTTCCAGGAGCGGGCTATCTCGGACACTCCCTGGGTCTGCGGCTCCAGGAAGTTCACCAGGGTGTAGAAGATGAAGATCAGAACCACCTGGACCATGAGCAGCCTGGCCAGGCCGGCCACCGCCGTGTAATCGGTGAGCACGAAGCCCACCAGCACGATCATTCCCAATCCCAGTATCAGGGTGAACCCGATGGTCAGGGGCACCATCCTTCCCAGGAACAGGGTGATGACTATCTCGACGGTCAGTTTCGGCTTCTTCAGCAATCTCCGATAAGCGAGTTTCCTCTGCTCCCTGGACTTCTTCTGCTTCACGACATTACCGTTGTTCTGGACGCCCTTCCGGGTGGTCGGCAGCAATAAGAAGATAAAGTTCCAGGAATAGAGCACCAGGCTGGCGATGAACCAGCTCCAGAGGGCCTTGGGGTACTGAAAGATGAGCACGCCGGTCAGGAGCATCAACAGCAAAGGGACTATAGTTCCACGCCACTGTTTATACCTCTCCTCCTTAACCAGCTCCAGCAGGTCCTGTTGCCGGGCCAGCTCGGCACGTGCCTCCTCTGAGAAGGCGAGTACGCTGTCATCGAAGGTAAGGACCGAAGGTTGTTCCATGCTCCCGTGACATGAATACTGGCAATCATAAAAACGTTCGCACCTGCGATCTACGGAGCTAGGAACGATAGGCAGAGCATGGAAAAAGATATCTAATCCGTTCTGGAATAGATGCCCGAGGTGTTCTTTGGGAAAGAAAGAGAAGATGGCCTCGGTGCTCCATCTGGTTGGCGGAAGGCCGGAGAACGTGGAGAAGATCGTGGACGAGATCGATCTGTTCTTCGACACCATGAACGCCGAGCTGGAGGACTGGAAGGTATCCATGGAGGAATTCCCTGACGGCACGCGCATCTATGCCCGATTCCAGGTGCTGGTCAAGAAGTAGGTGTTGAAAATGCCAGAGGATGAAGAGGCGCCTCGCGAGAGGGTGCTGATGTGCGCGGCGGACTGGAAGGACCCCGACTGCCGCGAGATCATAAGCGAGTTCCACAAGAACGGCATCGACACGGAGATACTGGACGTGGACCAGGACCTACAGGGCTTTGAGAGGTCCTGGGGTGAAAAGGGTCCAGCCAAGTTCCAGGGCGAGTACCACAAGGATGGCGCCCCCTATCTGGACGAGGACGGCCTCAACGCTTACTTCCCCACGGGTCCTATCGAACGCACGGGGCGCTCACCCAAGGACGCGATGCTGAACCGCAAGCTGGACATGGGAACGGTGGAGGTGATAACCTACGCTCTTTTCCGTGCCGTCTTCGGCTACGGGGTGAACATACCGATCAAACGTCCTGGCGTGGTGGACCTGGACGTGGCCGTCAAAGGCAAGGACATCAACGTCAACACCAACGACATCTTCTTCAACGTTCCCGATCTCGTCGTCTGGAGGGTGGTCTACTCTCATCAGGGAACGCCAATAATGGAATTCGGCCGCGGAGTGGACAAGGGGCTCAAGGTGCACAGGCTGCAGGCGCTGAAGTTTTTCCTGGACCTCCGCTCGAAGTCCAAGAAGGCCGTCAAGGAAAGGGTGGCCGCCCGAAAGGCGGTCGCCGAGGAGAGCGCCAGGGAGAAGGGGTCCGGGGAGGTCAAAGGGTGAACGCGGTGCGGGACGATCAGAAGGAGCATTTCCGCGAGGTGCTGCGTTCCATCCACCTCATCATGGTCGAATCGTTCAAGCTGCGGCAGGTGAAGGTAACGCCGCTTGGTTCCGAAGGTTCCCGCCTGTCCATTCCGATCAGGATCGATGGGGTGGACCGCACCGGCGCACCGGCGCGCTACTTCGCCAAGATACTTGGTGGCAGCGACATCATGACCGAGAAGACCATCCAGTTCTTCAAGAACGTCTACCTGCAGATGGAGGGGCGGCCGCCACTTTTCAACTTCAACCGTTCCGCGAAGGACCTGGCGTTGCACCAGTTCGAGACCATGAGCCAGGTGTATCATCTAGGCATACCTACCGCCAAGCCGCTGGGCACGTTCGCCCTGCCCGGAGGGATGTGGCTCTTCGTGGCCGAGTTCCTGGAGGCGGCCTCCTCAGCCAATAAAAAGGTCAGCGAGGCGCAGCTGGACAAGGCGTTCGAGCACCTTCGCCTGATGCACAAGAACGGGATCTACCACGGGGACATCAAGCCGGAGAACTTCCTTTTCGCCGACCAGGTCTACATAATGGACGTGGGCAACTTCCTGAAGGACGCTCCGGACAAGGAAAAGCTCTCGTACGATCTGGCCTGTGCGCTGGCCTCGTTCCTGGACCTGGCCACCCCGGAAGAACTGGTCAAGCTGGCCAAAGGGCATTACGGGGTTCGGGACATGAAACGGTCGGCAAGCTATCTCGAACTGATAGATCGCCGGCCGGATTTCCAGATGACGCCGGAAAAGATGAAAAGGCTGAAGGAACTGCTGTCCTAGGCGGGCTCCTTCTTCTTGAAGAGGGCCTTGGCCGCGAACTCCACGCGCACCCCTTCCTTGGTCTCCTCCACTGAGAACTTCCACTGCTCGATGTTGGCATTGTAGTCCTTGAACAGCTTCTTCAGTTCCTGGCCTTTCTCGTTGAGAACCACCGTTACGTCCTTTTCGGGCATCGAGATCACCTGTGGACGGAACTATGACAGCCCAGGATAGATTAAGGTTTGGGGTCAGGCGTCCGGCCAAAGCTGGACGGACAGCTCCCTCAGCTTCATCTTCATGATCTTTCCGCTGGCGGTCATGGGGTATTCGTCCAGGAAGTGAACGAACTTGGGGATCTTGTAGAAAGCTATCTTCCCGCGGCAGTGGTCCACGATGTCCTCGGCCGTCAGTTTGACGCCCGGCCGCAGGATGACGAAGGCCGCCGGCAGCTCCCCATACCTGACGGACGGAACGCCGACCACCTGGACGTCAGCCACGCCGTCGATGTGGTGGATGAAGTCCTCCACCTCCTTGGGGTAGATGTTCTCCCCGCCGCGGATGATCATGTCCTTCAGGCGCCCGGTGACGGCGTAGTAACCGTCCTCGTCCATCATCCCGATGTCACCGGAGTGCAGCCATCCCTCTTCGTCAATGGCCTTGGCGGTCTCCTCGGGCATCTTGTAGTAACCTTTCATCACGTTGTGGCCGCGGCAGCACAGTTCGCCATGCTTGCCGGGACCCAGGTGCTCCCCCGTTTCCGGATCGATGATCGCCACCTCGATACCCGGGAAGGCCTTTCCGACCGTGGAGCACTTCTTCTCCAGGCTCTTCTCGTCGTATCGGCTCTGGGTCATGGCCGGGCTGCTCTCGGTGAGGCCGAACACGATGGTGACCTCCCTCATGTTCATGCGGTCCACGCACTCCTCCATGGTCTTCACCGGGCAAGGGGAGCCGGCCATGATCCCCGTGCGCAGCGTCGAGAAATCGAACTTGTCGAACAGCTTGTGGTCCAGGATGCCGATGAACATGGTCGGCACACCGTACAAGGCCGTGCATCTTTCCTTCTCTATCGACATCATCACGTTGATCGGGTCGTACCGTTCCAGTATGACCATGGTCGCCCCGTGGTTCAGGCAGGCCATGACGGCGAGCACGCAGCCGAAGCAGTGGAAGAGCGGAACTGGGATGCACACCCGGTCGGCGGTCCCCAAGTTCTCGTTAACCCCAACCCAGTAACCGTTGTTCGTCAGATTGAAATGGGTGAGCATGACCCCCTTGGGGAAGCCGGTGGTGCCGGAGGTGTACTGCATATTGACCACGTCGTAAGTGGATAGCTCGCCCTGCCTCTGGCGGTACTCGTCGTCCCCGACGGCCACGCTCATTGCCGACAGTTCATTCCAGGAGTACATCCCGCGATGCTTCTCCGGTCCCAGGAACAGCACCCGGCGCAGGTGCGGGTATCTTTCCGAACATAACCGGTCGCGAGGCTGCACCTTGAGCTCTGGTATGAGCTCGTACAGCGTGTTCACGTAGTCCGTGTCGCGGTAGCCGTCCATGACGAAGATGTTCTCGCAGTCCGACTGTCTCAGCAGATAATCGATCTCCGCCGAGCGGTAGTTGATGTTGATGGTGAGGAGGATCGCCCCGATGCGAGCGGTGGCGAACTGCAAGGTCACCCAGTGCGGCACGTTCGTCGCCCACACCGCCACCTTGTCGCCCTTCTTGACGCCTAGCGCCATGAGACCCTTGGCCGCCTTGTCGACCGTCTCCCGGAACTCGCTCCACGTCTGGCGGTAATCGCGGTCCGCGTACACTACGGCATCCTGGTCAGGTATCTTCTCCACGATCTCGTCCAGAAGCTGGCCGATGGTGGCCTCCCTCGTGATGTTCTCCCTCGGCATCGGCTCACCTCAGATCGGGGTATAGATGACGGCGAATATCTCCGCCGCATATCCGTTCGCCGCGCCCAGGTGGTGCGGGACCACGGAGTTGTAGTGCATGGAGTCGCCCTCCTGCATGTAAAATCTCTCCTTGCCGTAGACCAGCTCAACCTCTCCCTTGACAACGATGACGAACTCCTCCCCTTCGTGCGAGGAGGTGGAGCGGTCGTCGCACGGCTGGACGACGATGTACAGCGGCTCCATGTGGCGATCGGTCTTGCCCTTGGCCAAAGGATAATAGTGGTACTTGCCGACAGCACCTTCCTTGTGGGCGGCGGTCTCTTCCGATCGATCCTTGAAACGGGTGATGACCGGGTCCGGACGGACCTGGTCGTCCATGAATGTGCCGAGCCTTTGTCCGAGAGCCCGGGAAAGTTTGACCAGCACGCCCAGCGGAGGATAGACCTCTCCCTCCTCCGCCTTTCGCACCAGGCTGGCCTCTACGCCGGCATTCTTGGCCAGGTCCTCGACGCTCATGTTCAATCGCTCGCGATAGGTGCGTATTCGTGTACCAAGTTTGTCAGGAGTGGTCAAACGGTCATCCTCCGGTCAGCCAGGCGTCATGCCCAGGTCCGTAATGCCGTTACCTAAACGGCCGAACGTTTAAGAATCTTACTTAACGCGGTCATATGACCAATGGAACGAGAAAAAATGAGCAGAGCGCCGAAGCACTCTCATAAGTTGTTCCTGGCCCAATCGAAGGCCGCCTGGTACACCTTGCGGTTCCTTTCGACCAGGGCCGGTTTCGCCGCGAAGCTCGCGTCGAGCGCCAGAAGCACCTTCCCCTCGGACAGGCCGTGCAGTTCCAGTGCCGTCAACGCTCCAAGCAGGGCGGTGTTGGCCGCTTTGGGCGTACCCGCCTCGGCGGCTATGCGCGAGGCGGGGAAGCCCATCACCCTAACCCCCGGTCGAACCTTCGGCTCCGGGAGCGAGGACTCGTAGATCACCACGCCTCCGTCGGGCACGGTCATGGCGAACTTCTCCGCGGCAGGTTGGCTCATCAGAACCAGGACGTCCGGCGAATCGACGGTCGGAGATCCGACCTCCTTACCGCTGACCACCACCGAGCAGGAGGCGTAGCCTCCACGCTGCTCCGGGCCGTAGCTGGGAAGCCAGGAGACGAATCGGCCGGAAGCTCCAGCGGCCTCCGCCACCACCAGTCCCAATGAGAGCACTCCCTGTCCTCCGAAACCGGAGAACTTGAACCTGCGTTCCCTGAACTCATGGTCCACTTGAGCTGGGCCGCCCTCGTGCCCCCTGTCTAAAAGTTCCTCTACCGTTAGCCGGGGGATGGCCTTCGCCACCGGCGCCGGCTCGGCGCTGCGGTCCCTAAAGTTACCGAGCGGGAACACCTTCTCCATCTTCTCGTTGACGAACTGGGCCGAGGCCACGGCATCCATGCGCCAGTTGGTCGGGCATGGGGACAGGAACTCCACGAAGGCGTATCCCCTCCCATCCCTCTGGATCTCCAACGCTTTGCGTACGGCCTTCCTGGCCTGCATGATGCGCTTGGTATCGGAAACGGAAACGCGCTCGATGAACACCGGGGCTTCCAGCTGGTTCAATATCTCGCACACCTTCAGCGGGTAACCCTCCTTCACAGGGTCGCGGCCGAAGGGAGTGGTGGTGGTCTTCTGCCCCAGCATGGTCGTCGGGGCCATCTGTCCGCCGGTCATGGCGTAGATGGAGTTGTTCACGAAGAAGCAGGCGAAGTGCTCGCCGCGGTTGGCGGCCTGGAACGCGTTGTTGAAGCCTATCGCCCCCAGATCTCCGTCGCCCTGGTAGGAGATGACGACCTTGCCCGGAAGCGATCTGGTGATCCCCGTGGCCACGGCGGACGCCCGTCCATGCGGTCCGGCCACGTTCCCGCAGTCGAAGTAGTGGAAGCAGAAGGCCGCGCAACCCACTGGCGATACGAAAACGGTGCGGTCCTGGATGCCCAGTTCGGCCATCGCTTCCCCGATCAGCTTGTGTATGATGCCGTGGCCGCAGCCCGGACAGTAATGCGTGGCGCGGGTGCCAGGCTCCTTCCGGTCGAAGGTCTCATAGAATCCCTTGGCCTTTCTGATCATGCCTTCACCTCCATGATCTTGCGGGCGCGGAGGACCACGTCCTCCACCTTCATCATGTTCCCGCCCATGCGGTTGATCAGCTCGACATCGCACCTTTGGTCGCGAGCCAGGTGCAGCAGGACATCGTCCCGGTACTGGCCATTGCTCAGTTCGACGACAAGCAGCTTACCGGCCTTGGCCGCCTCGTTTAGGGCTTTGGCGGGGAAGGGGAACAGGGTGAGCGGCCGGAACAGGCCGGCCTTCACGCCCAGGGACCTGAGCTCGTCCACCGCGGAGCGTGCGACCCGGGAGCTCGTTCCATATCCAGTGAGAACGATCTCGGCATCCTCGGCAAGGTACGATTCGGAAAGCGCGTCAGCCTGCATCGAGGCGTACTTCTCCTGGAGCATCCAGTTGTGCCGCTCCTGGAGATCGTTGTCCAGGTAGATCGACGATACCAGGTTGCCGCGGGTCGCGGCGTCTCCCTGAACGGACCAGGACGAGGTCTCCGGACGAACGGATTCCTTGTCCGGAAGCTGCAGGAACTCCATCATCTGCCCTAGTACCGCGTCTGCCAGAACGATGGCCGGGTTGCGATACTTGAAGGCCATCTCGAACGCCTTGATGGTAAGGTCGCACATCTCCTGGACGGAAGCGGGGGCCAGCACGATGCTATGATAGTTGCCATGCCCGCCGCCCTTCACCGCCTGATTGTAATCACCCTGCTCGGGGCCGATGTTGCCCAGACCGGGTCCGACCCGCTGAACGTTGACGATGACCGCCGGCAGCTGCGCCCCGGCTAGATATGACAATCCCTCTTGCATGAGCGATATCCCCGGTCCGGAGGAGGCGGTCATGGCGAGCTTTCCCGCGGACGCCGCTCCGAAGATCATGTTGATGGTACCCGTTTCGCACTCGGCCTGCAGATGCTCCCGTCCCAGCTGGGGAAAGTATTCCGCGACGGCGTGGGCGATGTCGCTGGCCGGAGTGATCGGGTATCCGAAATAAGTGTCGCAACCGGCGTACACGGCTCCGACGGCCACGGCCTCGTTGCCTTTGATGAACTTCCTCATTGGGCATCCCTCCCGTCGTCCACCTGGAGGGCGTACGGCTCGGGGCAATTGTAGAAGCAGGTGGCGCAGCCGGTGCATCCTTCGCCTACGTACTCAACGGAATTGTATCCGCGGCGATTGATGCGACCGGAGAGACGCAGGACCTTCTTGGGGCAGGCGGCCACGCATCGGCCGCAACCCTTGCATTCGTTCTCGTCGACGATGGGACGGGACGTTCCCTTCTCGGTGCTCATCACCCATCTGGATGGAGGGTCGATACTTAAAACTACTTCAACCTGCTTCGCCATAATGCCTGGCCTAGGTGCTGCCGTACTTCCGCACGTGCTCCCAGGCCTCGAACAGCTCAGGGTCCTTGTCCGGCCCGTCGTACAGTCCCATGTCCTTGCGCCTGAACAGCTTGCGGTCCTCGCCCACAGGGCAGACCTTGATGCAGATACCACAGGGCGAACGGTGCCCCTTCTTCAATTCTATGCTGCGTCCAGAACATTTGCGCTTGTCGATGGAAGCCTGCGGGTAATCGATATCGCCTATCGCTTCGACAGGGCAGGCTTTGATGCATTTTTTGCAGCGAACGCACAGCGATCCATCCATAGGCTTGCCGGATGGTATTTCGGCAGTGGTGAAGACGGAAACGAAGCGGACCCTCGGTCCGAACTCCCTGGTCAGCAGCATGTTGTTCAGACCGAAAGTGCCCAGACCGGCGAGATAGGCGGCGTGGCGGTGAGAGAAGAAAGCGTAGGGGTTTTCGACCAGCACCTCCACCGAGCCATAGCCGTCCCTGGGAACGTAGACGGAGGCGTGTCCCAAACGGTTAAGGAGCTCCGAGAGCTGATAGGCGCGTTCGTCCAACTGCGCGTTCAAGTTCTTGTAAAGCTCCTGGTACCAGATGGACGGGGAAGTTTCCAGGATCGGGAGCGTCACCGGAAGTCCCAGGACGATGACCGTGCGACACCCAGGAAATATGGCCTTAGGACGGAACCGCTCAGGGGGCCAGGGTTCGAACGGAGGGTCGTCCCAGGCGTCCGCCGAGGCGAATCCCACCATCTCGATGCCCCATCTTCGACACTCGTCGACTATTTTCCGCCTCAGCTCCGCGGTCATGGGGGGTAGATTCGCTTGGACGATAGAAATATCTGCCCCCGTTCAGCACCTGGTCAACCTCTCCGCCACCCTGTCGGCGAACTCCACGGTCCCCAGGTCCCCGCCCAGGTCCCTAGTTCGATCCCCCTCGGTAAGCGTCTGCACCAGGGCGGTCTGCAATCGGCTTGCGGCGTCCATTTTCTTAAGGAACTCCAGCATCAGGCAGGCCGAGAGTATCGTAGCGGACGGGTTCGCGATCCCCTTCCCGGCGATGTCCGGGGCGCTGCCGTGCACCGGCTCGAACAGTCCGAAACGATCGCCCAGATTGGCGGACGGGGCCATTCCCAAACCCCCGGTCAGGGCGGCCGCCTCGTCCGATAGTATGTCGCCGTAAAGGTTGAGGGTGACGATGCACTGGAACTGCTTGGGTTTCGATACCAGGGCGGCGGCCACGGCGTCCACTATCATGTCGTCAGCTTCCATTCCGGTGTCCTTCACGACCTCGTAGAACACCTTTCGGAACAGGCCGTCCGATTTCCTTAGGACGTTCGCTTTGTGCACACAGGTGATCTTGTTGAAGCCCATGACCCTGGAGACCTTGATCGCTTTCTCGACGATGCGGCGGCAGCCCTTTTCGCTGACCACCCTCTCCAGGATCACCGCTCCTTTCTCCTCCCGTTCACGTCCGGTGTACATGCCTTCGGTGTTCTCCCTGACGATCACCGTGTTCAGGTCGGCCACCTTGAACTCCGGGAGTATCGGGAAGCAGGGGCGGATGTTGGCGTAGAGATCGAAATGCCTGCGCAACTGCAGCAGCGGTGAATGATAGCAGGGGTCCGGGGTGACCGGCGATGTTATTGCTCCGAACAGCACGGCCTTCGAGGATTCGAGCGTCCTCAGGGTCTGGGCCGGGAGGTACTCCCCCATCCTCTCGAAACAGTTCAGGCCCATGTGCGCATTGACGAAATCCAGGTCCAGGTCCATCTGTTCCAGGATGCGCATGGTGGCGCCTACCACCTCAGGGCCGATTCCGTCCCCGCCCATCACCGCCACTCGGGTCATTTTATCCGCTCGATTATGGAGGCTACCATGATCGGTAGGGTTATCGTCGCGTCGCCCTCCACATTAACCTGCCAGGCGTCCTCGCGAACCTTGCCCCAGGAGATGGCCTCGCGAACCTGCGCCCCGCTCAGGGAGCCGTCGTACTCCGCAGCGGTGGTCATGTAGACCGCGTAATCGAGGCCGCCCCGGAACTGGTTCCACCAGATGACGTGGTGCTTGGAGATCCCTCCCCCGACGATCAGCGCGCCGCTGGCTTCGGCCCGGAATACCAGGGCGGACAGCTCCTGCTCGTCCTCGAACAGATCGATCTTGAGCGCCTCCATGAACTCGCGGGGGTCCTTGAGCTCTGTCTGCCACTCCAGCATCTGGCGCAGCCAGGCGAGGCGCTCGTCGAAGCTGTCGTTTCCTCGGCCGCCTTCTTTGTAGCGCCAGTGCGCAGCGATGCCGTACTCGGCGGTACGATGCATATCCGTGGAGCGGATCTGGATTTCGAGCGGCCGGCCGGCCGGGCCGATGACCGTGGTGTGCAGCGACTGGTACATGTTGAACTTGGGCATGGCGATGTAGTCCTTGAAGCGCCCGGGGATGGGCTTCCAGACCGAGTGGATGATGCCGACCGCGCCGTAGCAGTCCTTGACGCTGTCGACGAGCACGCGCAGGCCGGTGAGGTCGAAGATCTCGTTGAACTCTTTGCCGCGCCGGCTCATCTTCACGTAGATCGAGTAGAAGTGCTTGGC
>DUJZ01000049.1 GCA_013329565.1 Methanomassiliicoccales archaeon | reverse complement strand
GTTTAGACCGTCGTGAGACAGGTTTGTTGCTTTTTGGTGGAAGTGTATTGATGCCTGACGAGAAGGACCCTTGAGTACGAGAGGAACGGGGGTTCGGTGCCTCTAGTCAATCAGTTGTCCGACAGGGCATGCTGAGCAGCCACGCACTACTGGATAAGAGCTGAAAGCATCTAAGCTCGAAGCCACCTTGAAAAAGAGGCATCTTAGGGCGCTCATAATTGATGAGCTTGATAGAATCGGGATGTACGCATCGAGGTTTTCCGAGATGTTCAGTCCGCGATCACTAACGTCCTTTGCCGCGAAGCATTGTAGGCTTGCCTTAATGGTAGGCTTTGGCTTAACCGTTAAACGGGTTGCGTGTGTAACCTCTTCCGAATTAGTATTTTTTCATTATAATCAGGTGGAATATTGTTGCGTATGATCGTTTCATGAGCTTGCGCTCTGGATGGTCTTAAGGTTCAATATGAGAACACGGTGTTGGTGGCCGTGGGCAACTTGTCCCGGATCTCCTTGAGATAGGGATAGAACACCCTCATCTCGTCTTCCTTCTCCGGCGCCCGGTTGATGATCAGTGAAAAAACCTTGACCTCCAACGTGCCGATGACCTTCCAATAGCCGTCGCCGTACGAGGTGTCTGTCATGATCAAGATAGGGAGCTTAAGACGGCCACGCTCCTCGGGGTCCAATAGCTCCGAGAGGAGTTCAAGCTCCTTGCGGTTTATCTTATAGATCCTACCGTCCTTTCCAACGTAGGATGGATCACTGTCCTGAAGGAGCTGCTGCAGGGACCTTCTTTTAACTGGCACGTGCTGGTTCATGTTGGTGAAGAGACGCTGCATCGCCCTCTCGTTGAATATATCGCTCATGCCCAGGTGATTCAGCCACCATACGGTTTAAAAACATTATCCACCCCGATGAACGCCGGGACAATCTATAACTAGGATTTGCTGGATATTGAACGGCCGATGTCATTGAACTTTAGGAGGGGTTCGCTTTGAGCGAGATACCCCTTTACGTCCAGGAGATGCTCGATACCCATCCCTGTTACAACGAGAAGGCGCACAAGAGCTTCGCCAGGATGCACCTTCCTATCGCACCCCGTTGCAACATCCAGTGCAACTACTGCAATCGCAAGTACGATTGCATGAACGAATCTCGGCCGGGGGTCACCAGCGAAGTGCTCTCGCCAGAGGATGCCATCTACAAGATCAGGCTGATCAAGGAGAAGATACCCCAGCTCAGCGTGATAGGCATCGCCGGACCGGGAGATCCCCTGGCCAATGAGGAGACCTTCACCACCTTGGAGATGGTGAAGAAGGAGTTCCCGGAGCTGACGCTCTGTTTGAGCACCAATGGCCTCAACCTTCCGAGATCGGTGGAGCGGCTCAAGTCGCTAGGAGTGAAGTTCGTTACCGTGACCATAAACGCGGTCGACCCGGAGATCGGGGCCAAGATGTACGACTTCGCGATCTGGAACGGCAAGGTGCTCCGCGGGAAGGACGCCGCGGAACAATTGCTCAAGAATCAGCTGCAGGGCATAAAGATGTGCACTGACGCCGGAATCTTGGTCAAGGCGAACATCGTCATGGTACCGACCGTGAACGCTGACCATATTCCGGAAATCGCCAAGAAGGTCAAGGAGCTCGGCGCGTACATAGTCAACATCATTCCTCTCATCCCTGTTCCGGGCACCAAGTTCGAGAAGATGCCGGCACCGACCCCGGAGCAGCGCAAGATGCTGCAAGACCTTTGCGAAGGAGATATCCGCCAAATGCGCCATTGCAGGTTCTGCCGGGCTGACGCCATTGGCATGCTGGATGACGATCGCTCGGCCGAGTTCGCTCATATAACCTGCGGAGCCCGGGAAGCTCCCCAGGGCGGACCGGTGGGGATACAGTTGGAAGGAGCCACCAAGCACAGGGTGGCGGTCGCCACCTCCGACGGCAAGAACGTGGACCAGCACTTCGGCCAGACCAAGGAGTTCTGGCTGTTCGACGTGCGGGACGGAAAGCTTACCCCCGCCGGCAAGGTTCGCACGGATCCGTTCCTCGAGGAGTCGATGTTCGGTCCCCGGCATAGGAACAAGATCGAGGGAATGGTGGCCGCTCTGATCGGATCGGACATCGTCCTGACCTCCGGTTTCGGAGAAAAGGCGGAGGCCGAGATACGGGCGAGAGGCATGCATCCCTACAAAAAGGAAGGACCGGTGGAAGAAGCGGTGCTATGTGCGGTGAGGGACCTTTTTGTAAAGAGGGCCGATATCTTCGAGTGACCCCCATGAAAGCGTCCAGGTTGCTGGTGGAATGCCTCAGGGCCGAGGGGGTCGAGCGTATCTTCGGGATCCCCGGCGAGGAGAACCTGGATGTCATGGACGACATCCACCAGGCGGGAATGGAGTTCGTGCTCACCCGGCACGAGCAGGCCGCGGCTTTCATGGCGGCGACGGTCGGACGCCTCACCGGCCGGCCGGGGGTTTGCCTCAGTACGCTCGGTCCAGGCGCCACGAACTTGGTGAGCGGCGTGGCCGACGCATATCTCAGCAACCTGCCCATGGTGGCGTTGGTCGCTCAGGCCGGAACGGCCCGCCGAGATCCTCCGCAGAAGCAAGTGCTCGACCTGTTGGCGATGTTCCGCCCCCTGACCAAGAGGTCCATGGACGTCGGCGGTCCCGATGATGTCCCCCGTTCAGTTAAGAGGGCGTTCAAGGAGGCGGGCGCCGAGAGAAGCGGGCCGGTGATGCTGCAGCTGCCCGAGGACGTGATGAACAAAGAGGCCGCAGGAACTCCTTTGCGCCCTTCGAGAAAGAGGAAGATGAAAGGGGTGGAAGAGGAGCTGGCAATCGTTCGGGATATCCTATCGTCGGCCGAGCGCCCCCTGGTGTTTGCCGGCCACGGAGTGCTGCGGGAAGGCGCCGTATCGGCGCTCTTGAAGTTCTGCGAAGCCTGGAACCTGCCGGTCGGATGCACTTGGATGGCCGCCGGAGCCGTGCCGTTCGATCACCACCTGAGCCTGGGCACGGTCGGCATGCGCAACAGCGACCTGGTTAAGGATTGCTACGAGGTGGCGGACGCCGTGTTGCTCCTGGGATTCGATTCGACCGAATTCCAGCCGCAATACTGGAACCGCGGAAGGACCAAGAGGATAGCGTATCTCGGAAGGTCCGAACCTATCGCCTGCCGGAACCTGAAATTGGAATGTACTGCCCTCGGTGATCTTACTGATTCACTTGAAAGACTATCGCTGAACGCCATCCCTAGGAAGGAATGGCATTCCCTCCATCGTCTGAAACTGATGGACGATCTATATGGAGAGGCCGTGGGACCCAAGGCCCTGGTGCAGGCCATGCGTCGCTGCATGGACAGGGATGACATAATGGTGAGCGATGTCGGAGCGCACCTGATCTGGCTTGCCAAGTACTATCCCGCGTTCGGACCCAACACGTTGCTGTTGCAGAACGGGCTGATATCCATGGGCGTGGCCATACCCTCGGCCATCGCCGCCAAGATCGTGCATCCTGAACGCCGCGTGTGCGCAACGGTGGGCGACGGAGGGTTCATGATGTCCGCGGCCGAACTGGAAACGGCAAAACGGTTGGGCGTCAACTTCGTTACCGTGATATTCAACGACTGCGGACTAGGTCTGATCAGGGAAAAGATGGATCGCGGCCTCGGGAGAAGCTCGAACGTGGACCTCGGCAATCCGGATATCCCGACCTTCGCTCGCTCGTTCGGAGCAGAGGGCCATTCCGTAAGCGGAAAGGATTTTGAGACGGTCCTGAGGGACTGTCTGGAGCGGGACGCGCTGGCGGTCATCGAGGTGAAGGTGGACTACTCGCACAATCGCCACCTTTTCTGAACGCATAAATATCCGCAGCTGCGTTCGATGAGAGAGGATGCCATGACGCTGAAGAAGGCGACGTTCGCCGCTGGATGCTTCTGGGGCGTGGAAGCGACGTTCATGAAGGTGAAAGGGGTCGTCCAGACCGAGGTCGGGTACATGGGCGGGCATACCGAATCGCCAACTTACCGCGACGTATGTACGGACCGCACCGGGCACGCGGAGGTCGTTCAGGTCACCTATGATGATTCCGCAGTTAGTTACGAACAGTTGCTGGACGTCTTCTGGATGTCGCACGATCCCACCCAGAAGAACCGACAGGGGCCGGACGTCGGCACCCAATACCGCACGGCAGTGTTCTATCACGACGAGGAGCAGCGTTCGACCGCTGAACGTTCTAAAACAACCTTGGACGGCAGCGGCCGGTTCAAGAGACCGATCGCCACCCTGGTCGAGAAGGCCGGACCGTTCTGGAGAGCGGAGGAATACCACCAGAAGTACCTGCAGAAGAAGGGACTGGATACCTGCCACATATGACTGGATCGTGCGTCGTACATGCGATAGCATGACAATATTCTTATAACGACCCCGAAATAACGCCAGTATGACCGGTTCGGAGTTCGACCTCGCCTTCTTCCAGGAGAAGGGTTTCATGCGCAAGCAATGCCCCAANNTTCATCGGGAACTCCCCCATGAACCGGAAGCTCAGCCTGCACGAGATGCGCGAAGCGTATCTGGGATTCTTCGAGGAGAATGGGCACGGCCGGGTGAAGAGATACCCGATAGTGGCCCGCTGGAGGGACGATGTTTTCTTCACCCAGGCCTCAATTTACGATTTCCAACCATGGGTGCTGAACGGGGTGATCGAACCGCCCTACAACCCCTTGACGATATCACAGACCTGCGTCCGCTTCAACGACATCGACAATGTCGGGAAGACCGGCAGGCACTTCACCTTCTTCGAGATGTGCGCCCATCACGCCTTCAACAAGAAGGACGGTAAGTTCATTTACTTCAAAGATAGGACGGTGGAGCTCTGCCACCGCTTCTTCACCGAGAGCCTGGGAACGGATCCCGGCAAGATGCGCTACATCGAGGAGTGGTGGGAGGGCGGCGGGAACGCCGGCCCCTGTGTAGAGGTCATCCTGGACGGGGTGGAGGTTGCCACCCTCGTCTTCATGATGTACCGGGACACCCCGGACGGACGGAAGCCGATGGACATGACCGTGGTGGACACTGGTTACGGTCTTGAGCGCATGACCTGGGTGTCCCAGGGAGTGTCCTCCGCCTATGAAGCGGTGTTCGGACCGGTGGTGGAGTGGCTCAAGGACCTGTCCAAGGTTCAGCCTGATGTTTCCGTTCTGACCGAATACTCCAAGGTAGCCGGGGCCACCAACATGAAGACGGCCGCTGACGTGCGCCGCATAAGGGAGACCACCGCCGAGAGGATCGGCATAAGCTACGAGCAGCTGATGAGGACCATCGCCCCCCTGGAGGACATCTACGTCATCTGCGATCACTCCCGGGCGCTGATGATCATGCTGAACGACGGAGTGGTGCCCTCGAACGTCAGAGAGGGATACTTCGCCCGCATGCTGGTCCGCCGGGCCCTGCGCTCCATCCGCTCCCTGAACCTTGATATCCGGCTCTCGGAGGCGGTGGGCAGGCAGATCCACCACTTCCAGGACATATTCCCGGAGCTGAGGGAGAACCGCGAGGACATCCTAAATCTGGTGGAGGTGGAGGAGGAGCGGTACTTCGAGACGCTGGGACGCGGAAAGCAGCTGGTCGGCCGACTGGTCAAGGACCTCAAGAAGGGGGAGAAGCTGTCCAACGAGAAGCTCATAGAACTTTACGATTCCCACGGCCTGAACCCGGAGATAGCCCAGGAGTTCGCGCCCGGGCAGATCGACGTTCCTGATAACTTCTACATGCAGGTGGCCGCCCGCCACGAGAAGCCGGAGGCGGAGGTCGCGGAGGCAAAGGAGCGCCCGGAGAAGATGCCGGAGACGCGCATGCTCTACTACGAAGACCCGGAGCTGGTGGAGTTCGAGGGAACGGTCATCGCCGAGATCGACGGCGGCATCGTTCTGGACCAGAGCGCCTTCTATCCGGAAGGCGGCGGGCAGGAGTGGGACCTCGGCGTACTGGATGGAAAGAGGGTCTGCCGGGTGATCAAGATCAAGACCACCATAGTGCATTTCGTGGAAGGGAGGAACCCCGAGATAGGGGCCAAGGTCAGAGGCTACATAGATCTGGAGCGCCGGCAGCAGCTGATGCGCCACCACACCGGAGCGCACCTTATAAACGGGGTCGCTCGCAACCTGTTCGGCAATCATGTCTGGCAGGCCGGAGCCCACAAGGCCGTTGACCAGGCGCGTCTGGACATCACTCACTTCGAGAACCTCAGCACCGAGCAGCGCGATACGTTGGAGAGGGAGGTCAACCGGGTGGTGCTGCAGGACCGCCCGATAAGCATACAGTTCATGCAGAGGGACGAGGCGGAGAAGCTGCACGGGTACCGGCTGTACCAGGGCGGTGCCGTACCGGGAAAGATCATCCGGGTGGTGGAAGTGGAGGGGCTGGACGCCGAGGCCTGCGGAGGGCTCCATTGCTCGCACACCGGCATGGTCGGCCCGGTGCGGATCACGCGGACCAAGCGCATCCAGGACGGCATCGTGCGGGTCGAGTACACCGCCGGCATGGCGGCTGTGGCCGGCATGCAGTCCGATAAGCGTTTGGTGGAGGAGCTAGGGGATTCGCTGAACGTGCCCGGGGAGAAGCTGCCCGAGGCGGTGACGAAACTGCAGGACGACCTGCGCGAGCAGCGCAAGAGCTTGGAGCACCTCTCATCGGTCATCAATGACATGAGCGTCAAGGAGCTCGTTTCGGAAGCGCCGAAGGCCGGCGATGCCCGCGTCGTCGTTCACGAGGCGCTGCCCGGCGAGGACCCCGAGGAGATGTCGAAGCAACTCGCATCCATGCCCCGCACCGTGGTGGTCATAGGCGTACCCGGGGAGAAGGCGAAATTGCTGGTGGCCTGCTCCTCGGACATCAAGATGGACTGCCGCAAGGCCCTGAAGGGAATAATGGCCTTCATGGGCGGAGGCGGCGGAGGGAAGCCGGACTACGCCCAGGGCGGAGGCGGGGACCCGGCGCGGCTGAAGGACGCCCTGTCGAAAGCGTACGAAGTCGTCTCCAAGGAGATAGGCGTCTGAAACCCCTTCCAACACCTCCTTTCCGTTGCAGAATACTTATATACAGGCTCAATCTTGGCATGTCCGACAGAATCGATACTGTTGAGGGAGCCCTTTGTTAAAGGGGCTTGTTCCCGGACCGGTAGCCCTATCCGGAGATGGGAACTGCAAACCGCGCCCTTAGGTGCGGGGCGTACTTCGCGAGGGCGAGCTTCGATTCGCGATCATCAGCGAGGGATAATCTTGGCTGAAGCGAAGAAGACTACTACAACCGAGGAGAAGGACGACTTCCGGTACATTGTCCGTATAGTCAACACGGACATTGACGGCAACAAGCCAACCGTGGTCGGCCTGCAGAGCATAAAAGGCGTTGGAAAGAGAGTGGCCGAGGTCATCGTCCGGAAGGCCGGCGTGGACCGCTCGGTCAAGATCGGCTCCCTGGACGAGGCAGCCACCGACGAGCTGACCAAGCTCATATCCAGCTATTCTGATTACGCCCCCAACTGGGCCATCAACCGCCAGGCGGACTATGAGACCGGCGAGGACCACCACGTGGTCGGCGTCGATCTGGACATGGTCCTGAAGGACGACATCAACCGCCTGAAGATGATCAGATGCTACCGTGGAGTGCGCCATGAGTCCGGACACAAGGTCCGCGGCCAGCGCACCAGGTCCAACGGCAGGAAGGGTCTGACCCTGGGCGTTTCCAAGAACAAGAACCAGCCCGCCCCCAAGAAGGAGGCCTGAACATGGGTGATCCAAAGTTCCCGCGGAGGAGCTACGACACTCCCTCCCACCCCTGGCAGGGCGAGCGCATAAAGGAGGAGGCCATACTCGTAAAGCAGTACGGTCTGAAGAACAAGAAGGAGCTGTGGAAGGCCAAGACCATACTGCGGAACCTGCGCAAGCAGTCCCGTGAACTCCAGGCCCGCCTCAGGATCGGGGAGCACCAGGCCAAGATGGAGACCGAGAACCTGCTCCACAAGTGCGCCAGGATCGGCCTGCTTCCTATGGAAGGCACCAGGCTGGACGATGTGCTCGGACTTTCCGACCTCGCCCTGCTGGACCGCCGCCTGCAGACCGTCGTGTTCAACAAGGGACTGGCGTCCACCGTCGGCCAGGCCAGGCAGTTCATCGTTCACGGACACGTTTGCATCGACGACCAGAAGGTCACCATACCTGGTTACATCGTCACCCGTGAGGACGAAGAGAAGATCATGCTGAACCCGAGGTCGCCCATCGCTGACGAGCTGCACCCGCTGAAGCAGGCCCGAAAGGAGGCCGCCGCGGTGAAGGCTCGCATGGAGGAGGCCGCGGAGATGAAGAGGGACCCGGGCAAGAAGAAGTTCGTGAAGCATGTGCCCAAGGATGTTGAGGCCGCCGTCCAGGATGTCGAGGACGTCCCGGCCGAGCTGCCGACCGAGGAGGTGAACTGATGGGTAAGTGGGGAATTGCGAACGTTTTCGCCAGCTACAATAACATCATAATCACCTTGACCGACGTCACCGGTGCTGAGACGATCACGAAGTGCACCGGCGGAATGGTGGTCAAGGCGGCCAAGGACGAGTCCTCGCCTTACGCGGCCATGAGGGCCGCTGAGAAGGTGGCCGAGATAGCCAAGGAGAAGGGGATCGAGGGCATACACGTCAAGGTGCGCGCACCTGGCGGAAACCGCTCCACCTCCCCCGGCCCGGGCGCTCAGGCGGCCATCAGGGCCCTGGCCCGCGCTGGACTTAGGATCGGGCGCATCGAGGATGTCACCCCTATCCCGCATGACGGCACCAAGAAGAAGGGCGGGCGCCGGGGCAGAAGGGTCTAAAGAGGCGCTTTATGCACATAAAGATGCTAGAGGAGATGGAGACCAGGGCCAAGTTCCTGGTCACCGACGCCAGCCCGGAGAAGGTCAACGCGCTGAGAAGGGCGCTGATCATGGACGTGCCCAAGCTGGCCATCGACGACGTGGAGTTCCACCTCGGTTCGTCCGTGGACGCCGAGGGCAACGAGTACGAGAGCATCAGCCCGGTGTTCGACGAGATCGTGGCCCACCGCCTGGGCCTGGTCCCGATCCCTACCGATCTGGAGCTGTTCGGCTTCCGCGACCAGTGCACCTGCGGCGGCGAGGGCTGCCCGAGCTGCACCATCTACTACTCCCTGGAAAAGAGGGGGCCGTGCGAGGTGTACTCGGGTGACCTCAGCTGCCTGGGCGACGCCAAGTTCCAGGTCAAGGACCAGCTGATCCCCATCGTGAGGCTGGGCGAGCGCCAGGGAATACTGGCCTACGCCATCGCCGAGCTGGGCACCGGCCGCAAGCACGCCAAGTGGCAGCCGACCCACGGTGTGGGATACAAGTACTTCCCCACCGTGACCATCGACCAATCCAAGTGCGACAACGGCGGCACCTGCGTGAAGGTCTGCCCGAAGGAGGTCATGAACTTCAAGGACCAGAAGGTACAGGTCCTGGACAATGACGCCTGCGTCCTGTGCGAGGAGTGCGTCAAGGTCTGCCGCACCGGCGCCATCACGGTTAAGTGGTCCGAGAGCAAGTTCCTCTTCGAGTTCGAGACCGACGGGTCCCTGAGCGCGAGGGTGGCACTGACCAAGGCCCTGGAATCGTTGGAGATGGGCTTCGACGAGTTCAGGGAGAAGGTCGCTTCTCTGGAAGGCTGAAACGGCGGTACTCCCGCCATCTTCCCATTTTCTCATTCTTCTGAGAAAGATTCCAGACTAATTGGTTGCTTGCGTCGCTTCTCGGGCAACCCCTTGTCCCAGACCACGGGTTCCTCGTCCGGATCGTCCGGGAACTCCAAGGGTTGCTCCCCCCCTCCCTCGTCATAGGAGTCCAGCGAGGGCGGGGAGTTGTCCATCTGCTCCCCGAAGATCGATGTGATCGATTTCTCTATCAGTCGTATGCGCTGCTGCGTGTATTCAGATACGCCGTAATCACGCCCGATGCGGCTGGTGACCTCGAGATACTTCTTGACGCTCGCCTCGTAGACCGTGAGGTTCAGCTTGTTGCCGCAGTAGCAATGCCCGCAGAGGGGCACCCGCCGATAGCTCTCCCCGCATTTGGTGCAGCGGAACTTTTGGCCGGAGAAGCTCTTCAGGTTTCCGATGAGGTCGGGCAGGAAGTGCTTGGTGATGACCCTGTGAACGACATCCCCCTCGTCCACCGCCCTTATGCGCTTGGCCAGCTCAAGCTGGGCGGTCATCTTGTCCATCATGGTCTCCAGCGTCTTGTACGCGGATTCGTCCGGCCCCTCCGCTATGTCGTGGGTATCGTGAGTGAAGCCGAATCCCTCGTACTGCAAAAGCGATTTTATGCGATCCGCCACCAGGTCCATCTTGGACTGGATGTCCCTGGGGTGCCGGAACTCCACGCCGGCCCGGTAGAACTCCAGCGGATACTCCCAGTGCACGTCGATGTTCTGGGCCTCCTTGTCCACCTCGTTGGGGTCCAGACGTAAAGCCAGCACCAGCGGGGCGTCCATGAGGCCGCCTCGGCTGTCGGGGAGGTACGAACGGGAGAAGTTGAGCAGCCCATCCAAAAGCAGCACCACGCTGTCCTCGTCCCCGTCGGCGTTGCGCCTCTTGGCCGCGTGAAAGAAAGGATGGCCGAAGCAGACGCTGGCCTTGGTGAAGCCGATTATCCTGCACAGTATCCCGCCCGAGGTGTGCGGGGCCAGCCCGATGGCCAAATGACCGATGATGTCCTCCTTCCTCTGGGCGTTGTAATGACGGGGCAGCTCGTAGAACCTTTCCAGAAGATCGTCGATGAAGTCGGCCACCCGCACCATGAAGTCCCCGCAGGAATTGGATGGGACGATGTCCTGGACCTTGAGCTCGCAGAGCTGCTCGGGATCGGTCAAAGGCCGATCGTAGACGTCGTGATCGTAGCCTAGCTCCAACGCCTTCTCCACGCTAAGCCCTATCTCCCGAGGGCGGAAGTGGGTCAAGGGAACGTCCGTGAGGTCGAAGCGGACGGTCCCGTCCTTGTTGACGTATATCTCGTGCTTGCGGCGCAGAATGCCCTTCTCGAGGGGTTCCGGGCACATGTCCTTGGACCTGAGCTCCTTCTCCCCCTTGAGCTTGGGCGGGATCGACCTTTCCCCGAGGACCTTTCTTGCCTTTTCAAGCTCCTCGGCCAGGTTGACCGGGACCTCTTTGGATTCTCCGACAGGATCAGTGTGGCCGCCGCAGGGGCAACGATAATAAACGCGGTGCTCCCCGCACA
>DUJZ01000011.1 GCA_013329565.1 Methanomassiliicoccales archaeon | reverse complement strand
GCGGAATCGACTTTGGCCGCCTTGCCCCCAAAGGTGGTGGTATGGGACCGGGAAGCGGTGGAGCACGAGGTCGGGCGCACCCGCATCGAGAAGCTGGTGGGGGAGGAGGACCACGGTCTTCTCGACGATCTGTACGCGGACGACGTGCCGATCATGGAGGACGACGTTCCCGGGGCAGGGGAAGAGGAGCGAATCGTACCGATGAACATGTCCCTGCAGGACGTGGTGGAGCTGTCCTCCAAGAGGGTGGGAGGCTTCAGCCATCGCCTGGAGCTTGTGCCGCACTACCTGTTCAGCTACCAGGTCCCGTTGTACGTGGGGAAGGGGAAGATCGGCGGCCGGGAGGGAACGGTGGCCGTGAACGCCCTGACCAAGGACGTGCAGCCCTGGGACCAGGTCCCGGAGACCGTGACCAGCCTGGACCAGGGGCACAAGCGTCTGGAGCCCATACTCGAGGAGGAGGACGCCTCCGCCCTGGTCCGGTCGACCGTGGAACGGGAGCACACCTACGAGAGGGACATGGTCCGGGAGAACGGACAAGTGACGATGACCGAGAGGGTGACGGTGCATCCCCGCCTGGACCTCGGTTCCGTGAAGCCGCTGGGCATCTACTACGTGCCGATATGGTGCGTGGAGGGCACCAAAGGGGTGATGGTCCTGAACGCCAGCACCGGGAAGGTCCTGAGCGAGGATTACTTCCGGGACATCAACTGATCTTGTCCAGCCGGTCCCTTATGTTCTTCCAGTGAGCGCCTTGCCAGTACACCTTGCCGCACTCGTGGCACATCCAGAATTCCTGGTGCTCGCTCCAGGTGCCCTCCTCCACCTTGTCCTTGACCACGTCCTTGGACGCCTTTTGAAGCAGGCCGTTGCAGGCCGAGCAGCGCGTGCGCTCCAGATCGAGGCGCAGGGCGAACCGTTCCACGACGGTCGACAGCTGAACGTCCAGGTCGTCGCTCTCCAGATAGAATCCTTTGGGGCCGGCGCGCTGAGACAGCTGCTTGTCCCTGGTCAGAAGGTATCTGTCGCCGAGAATGGCCAGTAGCGCGCTGTCCTCTTCGTCACGCAGGTACTCCGAATCGTAGCCAATTATCCTCAGCCAGCGGGCCAGGGAGCCCAGCATCCCGTCCAGAAGGAAGGAGGGCTCAGTCATCCCGCCTTACCTCGTAGGTGAGGTGCACGCCGGAGCCCAAGCGTTCGAACGATACGAGGCGCAGCGGGACGTGCTCCCCCATCCGGAAGCCATCCCCGTCCACCGGCGTTGGCGATTCCCTGCCACCGATGATGAGATCGCCGACGAAGACCGAAAAAACGTCCACCAGCCCCGCCCTGAAGAAGGAGTATATGGTCTCCCCTCCGCCTTCCACGAGGAGGACGGACACGCCTCTCTGCCCAAGGACCTCGAGAAGCGCCTTCAGGTCGAGGGCCCCCTTGCCCAGCCGGACCGTCTCCGCCCCCGGGTACTGCCGGACGCAATCCTCCAAGGTCACCACGAGCGTCCTGGCCCGGGCGTCGAGGACCGAGGCGTTCTCCGGTATCTTGCCCCGGGGGTCCAATACCACTCTCAGGGCCTGTTTGTCCGGCGGCAGCCCCTTGACCGTCAGGTGCGGATCGTCCGCCAGGATCGTTCCCGCCCCCACCAGGATGGCCTGGCACTCGGCGCGCAAGCGCTTCACCCGGTCCATGTCCTCCGGGGAGGAGATGCGCAGCTGCCTTCGCTCCGCCCCGGCGATCTTCCCGTCCGGGGACATGGCGCAGTTCACGATCACCCTGGGCCTCATGGACGGTGTATTCCCGGAGGTCATCATAAGGATGATGGGAAGGTTCATTAATAGCATTAAACCGATATCCGCGGCGATGAACGATTTCGACATCATCGAACTAAAGAGGTCCAACCTCCGGGGCGCCACGGTCATCGAGGGCTTCTCCAGCATAGGACTGGTCGGGTCCATCACCGCCAACTATCTGGTCAACCTGCTGGACCTGGAACTGGTGGCGGTCATCGATTCCCCTTACCTTCCTTCCGTTTCCATCGTCAGGGACGGCGTTCCCTACTCCCCCGTACGCGTATACTCCGGGGTCATCGGGGAGAAGGGCAGCGACAAGATCGTGGTCATAGTCTCCGAGTTCGAACCCCCGCAGGAGATACTCAAGCCTCTGGCCTGGACCATCATGGACTGGGTGGGGGACAAGGGCTGCAAGATGGTCATCTCGCCCGAGGGACTGGCTAACAAATCAGGTGAGGAGGCCGAGGAACCGGAGGGGAAGGAGGGCGCGGAGTTCAAGGTCTTCGCGGTCGCCTCCACGCCAAGGGCCAGGCAGATGCTCATAAAGAACGACATCCCCATCTTCGAGAACGGGGTGGTGGTCGGACTGGCCGGCGTTCTTCTGAACGAAGGGGTGAACCGCTCCTTCGACGTCGTCTCGATACTCTCCGAGGCGCATTCCGATTATCCTGACGCCCGGGCGGCCGCGGCGGCCACCGAGGCCATTGACAAATTGCTTCTGCACACCCAGCTGGATACCCAGCCTCTTCTGGAAGAGGCGGCCCTCATAGAGGAGGCGCTCAAGGAGATCAAGAAGAAGACCGGGGAGAGCGAGGAGCTGGCCAAGAAGCGNNGCATCTGCGAGGCCAGATGCCCGCTGATCTTCCCTGCGCTGAAGCTCGATTCGCCCTTGGCCAGGGCCATGTAGGTTATCATCTGGTCGGCGGTCCTGGGGTCCAATGTCCCTCCGAGGTCCATGACCTTCCTGAGGCAGCTTGCCGCTTCGTGCCCGACCTTTTCTGCCGGTACGCCTTTCTCTCCCAGAGCGCTCCAGCCCAATATCGTGCCGCGGTATTCGGCGGCCAAGGTCAGTCCGGCCCCCGGGCACGGTCCCGTGGCGACGTCCTTCTCGGCCACCATCCCAGGGAGCTCCCTTCGGGCTGAAGCGATCATGCGCTCGGCCACCTCTTCCGGCAGGTTCTGCACGCAGGCCCGTCCGGTGACCCTTACCGCTTCCCCGCGCACCTCCAGTCGCAGAGGCGATAGCGGTGCGCCCTTCACCTTCAGCCTCACCGCCCCTCCGCCCTTGGGGTGGAAACCTCTCTTCTCCACGATCATCTCCAGGTTCGCCCCCATTCGCCTCAGCAATGGAAACAATACCATCTGGTAGTGGTCCACTGGCGGCGACCAGCGGACGTCGGTCCCCCCTTTTAGGTACAGCTCGCTCTCTACCGGCGAGGCGACCAGGGCGGGAAGGGCCGACTGCATCAGAAGCGTCAGGCTGCCCGCCGTCCCCACGTCGTATTCGTACGACCCTCCAGAGACCTTCCCCGGGATGAAGGTCAGCTCGCGCGACGCCACCGCGTCCCCTTCCACCTGCGCCGAGCACAACCGCTGCATCAGGCGGACTCCGGCCAAATGCTGAGGCCTGAGCCCGGGATCCGGCCTACCCGCCCGTATATCGACGACGTGGAACGGCTGGCCGGTGAGGGCCGATAACGATAGCGCAGTGCGCACGGTCTGCCCGCCGCCTTCTCCCTCGGAACCGTCCAGCTCGATCATCAGGCCTTCCTGGTGCGTTGCGCCACGACCTTCCATGCTTCGTTCGTCAGCAGCGCCATCAGGCTTATGGGCAGTATGAGGGCCCACTCCTCCCATCCCAGTTGCGCGGTCCGGAACGCATCGCTCAATCCCGGCAGATAGACGACGGCCAACTGGAGCAGGGCGGACACCGCCACTGCGGCGATCATCTTGCGGTTGGTGAGCAATCCCAGCTTTCCTATGGTCAAGGTCTGGGAGCGGGCGGAAAAGGCGAAGAACAGCTGGGAGAACACCATGGTACAGAAGGCCACCGTCCTGGCGTGCTGCACCTTGTCCCCCGCCCCCGAAAGGTCCAGCACGTCCACCAGAGAGAAGGCCAGCAGTGCGGATACGGCGAAGACCCCGCCTATGGACAGCACTCGCACGGCGGTGCGACGGGTGACCGGCGGCTCCTTGGGGTCGTTCGGTGGTCGTTCCATGATGTTCGGCTCGATGGGCTCTACGCCTAGCGCTAGAGCAGGAAGCCCGTCGGTGACCAGGTTCATCCAGAGCAGGTGCACCGGCAGCAGGAACGGTATGAACTCCGGATCGACGAAGATCAGGCTGGCCGCGAACATGGTGATGACCTCGCCGGAGTTGCAAGACAGTAGGAAAGCAACGAACTTGCGTATGTTGTCATAAACGCCCCTTCCCTCCTCCACGGCGTTGACTATGGAGGCGAAGTTGTCGTCCATTAGCACCATCTGGGACGCTTCCTTGGAAACGTCCGTTCCGGTTATGCCCATGGCCACGCCGATATCGGCCTT
>DUJZ01000085.1 GCA_013329565.1 Methanomassiliicoccales archaeon | reverse complement strand
CGGAGCCGCCCAGGAACGAGGCGAACGCCCCTGCGTCGACGGCAGCCTTCTCGGCGTCCTTCAGGAACGGCACGAGCGGCGCCCTGGCCGGTTCTACGATCATGTCGTCGATGGTACGTCCGATGAGCTCAAGATCGCCCATGGCCATTCCGGCCACCAGCGCGGAGGCGTGGCCGACCTGGTGTGTCACGTCGTGCATGGGCACCGTTTTCGGCACCCTCTTGCGAGCCTCGCGGGTCGGCACGGCGAACTCCGGCAAACACGCCACGATCCCCAGGTCCTTCGGGGGTTCCAGACGGATCACGTCCATGGGTTCGTACGAACGAATGATGGTGAAACCGCCCATGAGGGCCGGGGCGGCGTTGTCGGCGTGACGGCTTCCCGAGGAAGCTTCCTCGCCATAGGAGGCGCAGCAGATGAGCTGGTTCATGTTCAGCGGTTTGTCGAGCAGCAGGTTGGCGGCGTACGCTCCGCCGGCCGCGGAAGCGCCGGACGAGCCCATGCCGGATGCCGGACGGATGCCCTTGTCGATCTTCATGGCGATCCCGAAATCGGCACCGGCCACGCTGATGACCTTCTGGGCCGCCACGGCCGCGGTGTTCCGGGTGTTGTCGATGGTGACGGCGTAGGCCCCGGTGCCTACGATGGACTCTACGTGAACGCCAGGCTCGCCGGTCTTCCTGACCTCTATGAGGTCGCTAGGTTCCGCAAGGGCTATGCCGAACACGTCGAAGCCGGGGCCGACGTTGGCTATGGTGGAAGGCGCTCTAACGATCGCGCGGTCTATTGACATGATGAGATCTCCGTCAGATGACTGGTCATCACCTTCATGCCCTGACCTCGTTTAAATGTTTTCAGAGCCACGCTCTTTTGGCTCGATGGACGCCGGTCCCCATTCGCGAGTGAAGGCTGACGGCAACGTTTATTCCCCCCTTCCCCGTTGAAGGGGGCATGACCGTCCGCTGCGCCGGGGCCTGGGTTCGAAAGGGGGAGAGCAACGCCCTGCTGAGGAGAGCCTCGGAGCTGGACGCGGAGATCGTTCTCATGGACGCCGGCAAGGTGTGCGGCGTCGATCACCTGGATTCGGCCGTCTTCCACGCCAGAAGGGCGTTCGAACGCGGTACGAACGCCTCCAACACCCTGGGCATGGAGGTCATCCTCTACGCCTCGGGGGAGAGGCAGATCTCCAAGGCCAAGAAGAAGATGGGCCTGCACCAGGAAACGGAGAACGTTGCCTTGGTGGTCCTCGGTCCGGAGGACGCTGACGTGGACAAGGTCCTTCATGACCTGGAGCTTGAGAGGGACGATGCCCTGCTGCGATGCTCCCTCGAAAAAGGAAAGGCCTTCGGCGTCGACCGAAACGAACTGGAGACCGTGGGCGAGGAGATGCTCACCGACCTCGTCCTGGAGAAGGTGGCCTTCGTGGAGATCCTCAAACGGTGACAACCAGGCAAACCATTTAATNNTATATTCAAGCCAGAGCTCACAGGTGGATCACGAGGTGCCGGGAGACTACGTAAAGCAGCTTCAACTGGCCAAGCAACTGGAGCAGAAGGCCAGGGAGGCGGCCCGGGGTCGCGAGACGGCGGAGGGCAAGATAGAGGAAGCTTCAGCCCTGCTCTTGAAGGTCAAGGAGATGAACGCCTCCTCCGCGGAGACGGAGAAGCTTTTGACGCTCGCCCAGCAGAGCTACTCGGACAAGGATTACAAGGAAGCGCTCTCGTACGCGGTCAAGAGCGTGGACGCTTCCGCCCGCGCAAGGAAGGAGCGCCTGCTGGACATGCTGCGCGAGGCCCGCTCGCTTCTAGACAGGGTTGCGGACCTCGGGAAGGCCGAAGCGGAGACGGAAAAAGTTCTGAAGAAAGCCGCGGATTCTATCGACTCCGGCGACCTGGACGAGGCGTACGGACTGAGCAAGAACGCCTGGGACACTGCCGAGCGCAATGCCAACCGCGTGCTTTCGGACGCCTTCGGCCTGGGGCAATCATCGTTGCTGTTCGCGGAGAAGCTGGAACTGAGGGTCGACAAGCAGAGGACCGCACTGCGCAACTGCCGCGAGGCGTTGGAATCGGGGGACGTGGGAAAGAGCGTGGAGCTGATCCGATCATTGTCCGGCGCGCTACGCCAGATGACCCTCGATCGCTTCGTGCAACGCGCGACGAAGCTGGAGACGCTGCTTTCCCTGGAAAAGGGATTCCCCCTGCAATTGAAGGAAGCGCACGAAAAAATGGCCAAGGGCCGCGAGCTGATATCCCACGGAAAGGTGGAGGAGGCGTTCGGCGCATTGGACGACGCGGAGGACATCTTCTCCCGGGCCTTCGGCAAGGTCGCCGGGCAGCGCATCTCCGATCTCAAGAAAAGGGCGGAGAACGTGTCCCGCTGGAAGAAGGTGGACCTCGGCGATCTGGAAGGCGACACCAGGCGTTTGGAGCTGGACGAGAGGTACCAGGAGGCGGTCGTACTTCTGGATTCCGCGAGGAGCAAGGTCCGCGACGCCGAGAAGGATGTGCTATTGCGATACATAGCCGCCCTGCAGCCACGGTTGAAACTGGCGCACCTGACCAATAAGGACGTTTCCCCGGCGCTCCAGAAGTTGGACGAGGCGCGCCAAGCGCTGCAGGGCGACGACCTGAACCGCGCTTTCGCGCTCACCGAGGAAGCCAGGAACATCGTCGAGGAGCGCTTGCAGGGTCATGACCAGGTGGAGCTGGAACTGCAGAACGCCCAGGCGCTGCGCTCGAGATGCGCCGATCTCGGACTGGGATGC
>DUJZ01000154.1 GCA_013329565.1 Methanomassiliicoccales archaeon | reverse complement strand
AGGGACATTTACGACGCCAACCTGATCTTTCAAACGATACAGGAAATTGATGGCCTTCTCTTTCGCAAGCTCGCCCTTTTCTATCTTTCAATGTATGGTGACGTACGGACCATGGGAACAGGGGCAGTGGAGAGCGTGACCGAAAAGGATATTCTGAACAATCTTGTGCCAATGCTCTCTCGAGCCGCTTCCATCGATACCGTGGCAATGAGGAACGGCGCTTTGTCCTTGGCCAGGGACCTGTTGGCCCTTTCAACGAGAGAGGAGAATTTCTTCCAAGCGATGTATTCAGAAAAACGCATCGACCAGGATCTCCTGTTCGAGGGAATTCCAGTTCATAACGATCTGCACCTTCATCCATCGATCGCGTGGAGGCTAAGGTCGATCAAATAACGAGTTATTATAAATTAATATTCATGTAATGGCAATTTATTAAGCATTCATATATCTGCCATTACATTATGTCCTACATGGTCGCCCCGGCGAGATTGGAAAGAAGGAGAACGAGCAAAGGCCAGCTCCAGTTCTTTCTGGCCAAGGACGTTCGGATCGGCGATAAGAAAGCAAAGGTCACCAAGTACTTGGGGGCCGAGGAACCGTCGCTCGAAGAGCTCGAGAAGGCTTTGGTCGCCGCCGCGTACGAACTGGAGCGCAAGGCCATGGAAAAACGGGCTGAGCTAAGCGCTTCCCGCTACTCGTTCCAGCCGTTCGATCCCGAAGAAGGAAAGGTCATCGTTCTCATGCTGGAACGGTTCCACTTCCTGCATCGATCCCTTCAGGAGAACCTCCGTCCGGACGAGATGCGAGAAACGGAAGAGGCGCTCGAGCTTCGTTACGTTAACGGCAGCACCGGGATCGAGGGAAACACGTTGACGCTGCAGGAGACGCGTCTGCTGCTGCAGGAAGGGATAGTCCCTGAGGGACGCTCGCTGAGGGAGATCAACGAGGTCCAGAATTTCAAGGCTGTCCGCGCCTTCAGGGAGAAACACAAGGGCCGGATCACCGTGGCCGCGATCAGGAAGATGCACGCTTTGGTGATGGCCAACATCGACGGGTCGGCCGGTGTTCTCCGACGCACGGACGACATCGGCATCGTCGGGAGGGATATGCTTCTCACTCCATCCGTAATGATCGAGGAGGAGCTGTCCTCCGCCCTGGACGATCATTACGATTCGCTCGATAGAGGGATGCATCCATTCTTTTCAGCGGTGATGTTTCATCACCGTTTCGAGAGCATCCATCCCTTCACCGACGGCAACGGCCGCGTCGGGAGGGAGTTGTTCAACATGATGCTCACCGCGAACGGATTCCCCCGGGTCCCGTTCGTGAGCGCGGAAAGGCAGAGGTACCTGATGGCGCTGTCAAAGGGGGACGACGGTAACGTAAAAGGGATGATCGAGATATTCATCCGAATGACGATGGAGCAGAGGATGGACGTGACCATCGAGAACCTCAGGCGCCTGACATCTGGTAACTAAAAGTCCAGAAGCTTGGTCTGCCCCTTCTTCGGCTCTTCATCGGGCTCTATTCTGACGGGGGTCGCCTCCTCCTTCTTCGGACGGGGTCTGGCGGTCTTGCTCGGCACGAAATCGGGATCGACCTGTCTTTTTATCCGTTCCGCCAAGGTATCCCCGATGCCGGTGACGGACGCGATGGCGTGTACGTCGGACTCTTTGATCCTCTCCCAGTTGGTGAAGCCCTTCTTCTGTAACGATCTGGCACGTACCCGCCCTACGCCCTTCAGCTCCACCAGCTCCAGGATGTCCTCCCGGACGCCGTAGCGCATCCGGGTCATGAGCTTGGTGAGGATCGGATAGCAATCCTTGTTGAAGATGTTGGACATCTCGCGCATGGAGTAGAGCAGCCACTCCCCGATCTCCACCTTGCTGTGGATGTCGCCCGGTCCGGTACCGTAGGCGCGGTGCATGTCCTCCTCGTCCTTCTCAGAGATCCATGAGTCCAGGACCAGAGCCGTTTTCACTTCCGCCAGGAAGTATTCGTAATCGGGCGTCTCCATGTCCGGCACCATGAAGAGCATCTCCTCCTTCCGTTCCAGGACGACCTCGGTGAGTTTGTCAAGGTCGTCCCGCTTCAGGTACAGGTTGAGCATGTCCGGCGTCGAGCACACGGCGTGCAGGAAGCCCAGGGTCTTCTCTCCCGGTACGTATGCTAGCAATGCGTCCCGCAGCTTCACCGCGGACATCGGGTCGACGTAAAGGTCGGAGACCCTCCGTCCGAAGAAGGTGGCCCTAAGGTCGGCATGCGGTTCGAGCGCCAGCATCTCCGTTCCCGGGCAGCGGACCATGCCCTCCTCCCACAGGAAGCGCACGATGTTGTCCACCGCCTCCTCCATACCTTGATCGCCGCGCTGATGCGCGTAGAACGTCCGGCGCAGGAAATCCAGGATGGCCGACCGGGTGTTGGCGGTGTTCGTGGCGATCAGCGCCAGAACGTGCGCCCTGAGCACCCGTTCGTTCCCGAGCTTGGACACCACGTCCTCCGGTTCGCCTAAAAGATAATTTTCGAACAGCATGTGGCTCTGCTCGACCGTTTTCGCGATCAGCACCGCCTCGCCGTACGGGTCGTAGCGAGGACGACCGGCGCGGCCGCACATCTGCTTGACCTCCATGACCGGCAACGGAACGTAGCCGCCGTCGTCGAAGCGNNTTGATCTTCCCGGCCTTGAACAGCTTCTCCACGAGCGCGCGGTGCTCGCCGCTCAACGCGGCGTTATGAAAGGCCATGCCGTTGCGGATGCAATCCTTGAGCGACAGGCCGATCGAGGTATGCTCGTCCTGGAAGCTCTCGTTGAGCTGCTTCACCACCTCCTCGTCGGGCCTCTCCTTCACCAATCTAGCGAACTTGACGGCCAACGTCTCCGTGGAACGCCGGGTGTTGACGAAGACCAACGCCTGACCGCCCTCGTCGATGGTGTCCTTGACCAGGGACCACACCTGATCGTCCAGGCGCTTCACCTTTCGCCTGGTGTTATCGGTGAAGTTGATGGTGTCATCGAGCAGCACGCCCTCTTTCAGCTTCACAGGCCGCCAGTCCATCGCTACGTGTTCGGCGTTCAACCACTCGGCCATCTCCTTGCTGTTGCCGACCGTGGCGGAAAGAGCGATAACTTGCACCTTGGGGTTCAGCATCCTGAACTTTGCGAGCGTGATCTCCAGCGTCGGCCCCCGCCCGGGATCGTTCATCAGGTGCACCTCGTCCGCGATGACCAAGGACATGGAGCGCACCCATTCCGAGCGGTGGCGCATGATGGCATCGGCCTTTTCCGACGTGGCGACCAGGATGTCCAAGCGGTCCAGGTCCCGGTCGCCGTCGTCATAGTCGCCGATGGACATTCCCACGCGGATGCCAAGCTGCTCGAACCGCCGCAGCTCTTCCAGCTTCTCCGCGGCCAATGCCTTCAGCGGAACGATGTAGAGCACCTTGCCGTGGTCCTCCAGCACCCTCTTCACCGCGGCCAGGTACGCCACGAGCGATTTGCCGGAGGCGGTCGGTACCGCCAGCACCAGATTCTTGCCCTTCAGGACCAACGGCACCGCCTTCTCCTGCGGCGGATATAACGACGTGATGCCGTCCTCCGCCAGGATCTCCAGGACCTTCGGCGGCAGCATGCTCTTCCAGTCTGACATGGGCGGTAGGGGATGCTCCGAGGGGTTATTACAGTTTCACTTGCCTTTTCATGTTCATCGCGAATTATGGTGGGCGGTCTCTTTTGAGAACTACATCTGCACGATGGAATTATTAACCAGTTATTGATTATAATCAACCGACAAGTCATCATGGGATTATCATGGCTCAAAGAATCGAAGTGGGTTTAGAGCTGGAAGGGCAGGATGCCATTGATTTTCTAGAATACCTCAGGAACCCCACTTGTACGCTACGGGGAATGCAAATAATGAGGGAGGCCTACGAGCTAGCAAAATCCCGTGAAAGATGCAGAAACACCGAGATGCTCGGTAGTTCCCCTGATCGATGAAGCGCAGATAGCTGGCTTCAAATCATCGAACAACGAGCTTACGGCGTACCTACATGAGGATGCGCTAAGGGATCGATCGATCCTATTAGCTACGACGCATCTGATGGTCGACGAGACCGGATTAGCCATTGGTTACTTCTCATTGCTCACAGATTCTATTAAGGTCAGGGTCATCGGCAACTACACCGAGATCGAAGGGATCGAATACGCGTCGATTCCTGCGTTGAAGATCGGCAGGCTCTCGTGCCGGATGGGATATGAAGGAAAAGGGCTGGGCACTGAGATGATCAAGGTGGCTTTGAGCTATCTGTATGAAATAATCAAGTATTCCGGATGCAGGATGATGACGGTCGACTCTAAAAAGGGATGCGAAGGATTTTATGAACATCTTGGGTTTAAAAAAACCTCCAACAATAAATTGCATTTTACCTCGATGTATCTGGATATCAGCATTTTATTGAAAGAACAGGCATGATATTAACGCCTTCATTCAATCAGCATTCAATCACTTGAATAGAACATTTATTATGCTATTCGACCCAATCATGATTTCACGTTCAGAATCAAAGCTGGCCTAACGTGCTATCCGCTGATTGCGAGGAATTTGTTTATATAGCAGCGCTTGCATGGGATAGTTTTGAGACAAGGTGAAGCATGGAAGAGGATGTTAAGGAGAAGGCGGTGAACATACCGGACGTGGAGACCTGGATAGAGACCCAGACCTTCACCAGCACCGCCGACATCAAGATCCCGGAGAAGCTTTCCGACCAGGTCATCGGTCAGGACTCCGCGGTGGAGGTCGTCCGCAAGGCGGCCGAGCAGAAGCGCCATGTCATGCTCATCGGCGAGCCGGGCACTGGCAAATCAATGCTGGCCAAATCCATGACGGAGTACCTTCCCAAGGACGAGCTGCAGGACGTCATCGCCTACCACAACCCTGACGATCCCAACGAGCCCAGGATCCGCACCGTACCGGCCGGAAAGGGCAAGGAAATAGTGTCCGCTCAAAAGAAGGAGGCCATGGCCCGCAAGTCCCAGAAGACCTCCATGATCACGGCCATCGTCATGATGGTCATGGTCCTGACGGTCGTGCTGTACTGGAGCTCCAGGGACCCCATGATCCTGCTGTTCGGCATAATGGCCGCGGCCATGATATTCTTCGCCACGCGTTACGTGGGTCAGCGCCAGGAGAACTTCATGATCCCCAAGCTGCTGATCACCCACGAGGAAGGTGCCACGATACCGTTCATCGACGCCACCGGCGCTCACGCCGGTTCGCTGCTGGGCGACGTCAAGCACGACCCGTTCCAGTCCGGTGGATTGGAGACCCCGGCGCACGAGCGCCTGGAGGTCGGAGCCATTCACAAGGCGTCCAAGAGCGTCCTGTTCGTGGACGAGATCAACATGCTGAGGATGGAGTCCCAGCAGTCGTTGCTCACCGCGCTTCAGGAAGGCAAGTTCAGCATTACTGGACAGTCTGAAAGGAGCTCCGGCGCCATGGTCAAGTCCGAGGCGGTGCCTTGCGACTTCGTCCTGGTCTGCGCCGGCAACATGGACGCCATGCAGGGCATGCACCCCGCCCTCCGTTCCCGCATCCGCGGTTACGGATACGAGGTGTACATGCGCTCCACCATGGACGACACCGAGGACAACCGCGCCAAGCTCGTACGGTTCGTAGCCCAGGAGGTGGCCAAGGACAAGAAGATCCCCCACTTCGACAAGAAGGCGGTGATGGAGATCGTCAAGGAGGCCCAGAGGCGCGCCGGAAGGCGCGGGCAGCTGACGCTGCGCCTCAGGGAGCTGGGCGGCCTCATCCGCGTGGCGGGCGACATGGCCAGAGAAGAGTCTGCGCCTATCGTCACCCAGGGGCATGTCATAAAGGCCAAGAAGGTGGCCCGGTCGCTGGAACAGCAGATCGTCGACCGCTACATCCAGGCCCACAAGCTCTACCCCTCGTTCAACATCGAGGGAGGGGCGGTCGGCATGGTCAACGGATTGGCGGCCATGAACTCCTCGAGCAGCATGTCCGAGCTGTCCGGCATCGTACTTCCGATCGTGGCCGAGGTAACGCCAGCCCAGACCAAGAACGGCGGTCAGATCATCGCCACCGGCAAGCTTGGTGAGATCGCCAAGGAAGCTGTGCAGAACGTCTCCGCCATCATCAAGAAGTACACCGGCGAGGACATCAGCAACCACGACGTGCACGTGCAGTTCATCGGAACGTACGACGGGGTGGAAGGCGATTCCGCATCCATCTCCATCGCCACGGCGGTCATCTCCGCTCTGGAGGATGCGCCCGTGGACCAGACCGTCGCCATGACCGGCTCCCTGAGCGTCAGGGGCCAGGTGCTTCCCGTCGGCGGCGTGACGGCAAAGATCGAGGCTGCGGCGGAGTCGGGGCTCAAGAAGGTCCTGATCCCCAAGGCCAACCAGTTCGACGTGGTGCTCGAGGAGCGCTACATCGGAAAGATCGAGATCGTGCCGGTGACGAACATGGGCGAGGTGCTCTCCCACGCGCTGATAAACGGAAGCAAGAAGGACGGTCTGCTGAAGAAGCTGGCCTCCCTGGTCAGCGCCCCGTTGAAGCCGGCCGCCAAGCCGGTCATCCTGTAAACCCTTTTTTTCCATATTTTTCCATGGCAAGGGTTTTATCGGCAGAACTGGATTGACCTGGCGTTATGAGCGACGTAAAGCGCGTGGACTGCCTTCTCATCGGACGCTTCCAGCCGTTCCACCTCGGGCACCTCGAGGTCGTTCGTAAAATAGCCAAGGAGTGCGACGAGCTC
>DUJZ01000173.1 GCA_013329565.1 Methanomassiliicoccales archaeon | reverse complement strand
AACGAAGGTCCAGAGCTCGTCCAGTTCGACCTTGGAGACCTTCAGCTCCTTGAGCAGCACGGCGTTCACTTCCTCGCTGTGCTCCGCCGCCCGCTGGACCCAGTTGCGTACCGTGTCCAGCTTTATCTCCAGCACCTCGGCCACGCTGCGCATGCTCATCCCCTTGATGATCATCTTCAATGCGAGAAGTACCTTCTCGTCCTTGGTCTTGAAATCGAAGAAGGCCGTGTTCCTACGATCGCAGAACGTCGTGCCGCAGGAGCGGCACACGTACTTCCTCACACGGCCGTTCCGTGTCTGGTAGGTGCCGTTCCCGGCGATGTTACCTTGCCCCATCAGGCCATACTGGCCGCAGTCCTTGTTCGGGCATGCCGCATCTATGAACTTCGACCTCGGTCCCCTGGCTCCCATGATCCATCCCGGAACATGATGGTATTTAGGGAATATATAACTTCACCATATGAAAGGGTCAGCATCAATTTTTCTACCAATGAGATTAATTCCTCGACCGTCACACATCGTTCGACGTCTGTGAAATGCATCGCTATCCAGAGCTCGAAGCAAGGATTAGAAACGGTCATCAAAATATTATTCTCGCGCGCAATTTTAGCTGCCCTCTGAAGATTCAGATCCGTGTTGTTATCAAAATCGAATACGCATACCGCAAGATCTCCTACCTGCGGTTCGATTCCATAGTGATCCATTTGATTCTTACAAAACCTTACGATGTTCTCAGCATCGGTCACTGATGATTTTGGAGTGAATATTGCGACGTTGCTCCATCTTTCCTTTAATCCTGAAAAATATCGTTTCTCTGTGGTCCCTTCAGTTACTATCAACACCAGATTGCGCGCCTTCCGACCCACATCATTCCTTACGAGCGAATCGACCATCATAGCACCTTGCCTGGGACAATGGCGGGTATAGCCCCGTATCGCCCAAGCTGATAGGCTTTCTGGATGTCACGGTCCTTCCGCTCTCCAAACTCTACAAGAGAGTATAGCTCGGAAGCCCCAGTCTCTGGATCCTTCTCAGTGAACCAAATCTGATCGCGGCGGAATAGATACTGATCCAGAAGTAACTGGTTGTGGCTGTTGAATATCAATTGGGCACCGTGTTTATTTTGTTCGGGATCATGAAAAAGCTCCACCAGCCACGTGCTAATATCATGATGTAGTTTGGTGTCCAGTTCATCAACGACCAGCGTTCCTCCTGTCTGCAATACTTCGATTATTTGGCCGATGATGCTGAAAAGTTTGCGCGTACCTTCAGATTCGAATATGTGAGGGAGATCGATTTCGCTCTCTGACCCATCCGCACTCACGACTCTGTGTTTGAACCGTAGGTCTGTCTGCAAGGCCTCATTCCCTACCATAGTCATAACGGCCAGTAATTGTGGAGGGATACTATTGTAGAGCTTTTGAAGTGATACTTTCTTCAATCGGCCCTCTACACCAGTGATGCCTAGATCCGCACTCTGAAGTGCTTGAACCATCAGCTTTTTTGCCTTTTTATTGTGGTTCATATACTCTATAGCATTGTTTATCAAGCCCGGTGAGTCGGTATTGTCAAGGGCGACCAGACCCTTGGTGAACCAAGTGAACGCTGGCATGTTCCTTGAATAATTGAATTGAACGGAGGTCGATAAGTACAGAGCATTCTCCAAAGTCCTGCGCGATATTACCTCCTGCTCTTTTTGATCGACATTGAAGGTAAATTCGTTCCCTTTCCTGGAGAATATCATTGAAATTCTGCCATTCGGATAATAAGATAACTCTTCGGCTACAATTCGTTCCTTATCGTAAGACATTGAATAATTGTACCGGATTCCCTCGTGTACATAGATCACGCTGAATGAAGTGGGCTTATTCGTGCTGTTTTTATCGAAAGCAAATGGTTGATGGTTCAATCTTATTCCTTTTTGATGGGTGTGGGAATTGACCACAAAATTTTTCATGATGGTCAACGCCAGGACCAAATTGGATTTACCAGACGCATTGGCACCGTAGATGACAGTACTGTTGAGAGTTCGTTTTCCCTTCAGTGTTTCGACATTGGTCAGATTGTCCAGACTGCTATTGTCGGATGATGCAAGCATGCTGAGGGTCGTCTTATCACGGAACGACCTGAAGTTCTCCACGGTGAACTCGAGGAGCATGAATGATACTTACGAGATCGTTAGATAAATAAATTTGTGATAAAATCACATTATTCGATTTATAATTATTTTATAAATAATTTACATGAAGTCATCCAAGGAGAGCTTCTTGTCGGTCTTCTTGACCTGCTCCAGCTTGATCTTCGGTCGGTCCTCTTCAGGACCGTAATCGAAGAGGTTGGCCTGCTGGTTCCCGTTCAGGAGGTCCTTCTCCCCCCAGCCGAACACCTCAGTGGCGCGGGAGAGCGTCTGGGCCAGGCGTTCGGCGTAATAACGGTAGTCGGGGGTGTAGGTGAACTCCTGGCCGGAGATGTACGGTTGAACTTCCTGCGGCTTCCTGCGGAAGTTGGTGACTATCCAAGACACCTTCATCCCGGGAACGAACTCGTATCCCATCTCCATGAGCTTCTTGGCCGTCTGCACCGTGGCCTGGGCGTCCGGATTGGCGTAGTCCTTGAAGTTGCGGCAGCCCTTGGAGATGACCAGCTTCTCCAGCGGGACCTTCCCGGCCAGGGTGTCCTGGACATAGGAGCGGGCGGCCTTCACCGCGTCGTCCGTCTTCCCGTCCATGATGAACTCGAAAACGGTCATCAGAGATTCGGACTGCAGGTCGAAGGAGTCCGTGCGTCGGACTTCGTACCCGCGGATGACCAGCTCCTCCTTCGGCCAGACCATGCGGCCGACGTAGCGCTTCTTCTTGCCGTGGGAGAAGAGCGGCTCCATGATCTTCTCGAACTCCAGGGAACCGCCCTCCTTGGAGAAGCGGGCGGCCAGCTCCTTTCCGAACTCCAATGAGCCTTCCAGATCATCATGAGGCGACTGGACGAAGATGGAGTCGGTGTCCGAATAGATCACGTTCACCCCTTCGTCGCCCAGGGATTTGATTATCCCTTTGGTGGTCTCCCTGGCGAAGGCGGTTATGCTGCCGCCGATGGAACGGTCGGTGAAGCGGTAGAAGGAGGACGCGAAGACCCCGTAGAAGGAGTTCATGAGGACCTTGATCGCCCCCTGCAATCCGTCGAAATAATGCGCCTCCTCGGGGTCCTTGGCCTTCTTGGCCAGTAACTTGGTCTCATCCCTGCGGCGCATCAGGTCGGCCAGGATGGATGGCAATATCCCAGGCTGCTGCTCCTTGCTCAGGAAGTGGACGCCCAGAGGCGAAACGATCGTCCCCCGGTCGTCGCGGGTGGTGAAGCAGATGTTCCTGGATATGATCAGGCTGGGGTACATGGACTTGAAGTCCAGTACGCAGACCCAGTGATACACGCCCGGCGATATCTCGTGGACGTAGCCGCCCTCGATGGCGTTCTCCTCATCGTCGTCGTAATTGCCGGTGAGCGGCACGGCCACCTGCGGCACGTGACGGTCGGCGGCGCGGATCATGATGGCGTCGATGAGCTGCGAGGAACCGGAGTTCAGAACGTCGTCCACCGGCATGCGGGACACCGCCGCCAGGTCCATCCCTTTCCGGATGCGTCCGACCTTGCCGAGTATCTTCAGCGCAAGCTCGGCGTCGCGCGTGCAGTACGCCAGCACCTTGTCGCGATTGTTCCGCCACTCCTTGTCGATGGCCCGGGGATCGTAATCCTCCCCGACCTTCATCTTCATGTCCACGTCGAGCTTCTCTTCGCCCAGCAGCGATTTGGAGACGGCGTTCAGCGTCTCCTGCTTGGGCTTGATCTCGATCTTGACCGCCCACCAGGCGTCCGCTATGAGGCGTCCGGTGCAGCGCCAGAACTTGTTCATGACCCGGCGGGGGTTGGAGCGGTCGCGGCCCCACTTCAGCTCGTCGATCCCACACTTCCTGGCCCGCTCCATTATGAACGGGATGTCGTAGCCGTCGATGTTGTAGCCGGTGATGACGTCGGGGTCCTCCATCTGGATGACCTCGGTGAACCTCTCGATCATCTCCTTTTCCGTGCCAACTATCGGCTCGCCGGCCCTAATTCCCGATTCGTCCTTGATGACGTAGCAGATGGTGTAGATCGTCTCGTCCGTGATGGAGTTCTCGATGTCGAAGCTCATCACCTTCAGCTTCGGGGTGAAGGGCGGGATCTCGGTGAACCCGCGCAGGTTGACCACCAGGTCGGTGGTGTAGTCGCCCTTTATCTCCTCCCCGCGGGCGGTGAAGCAGGCCGGGAGGTCGTTGTCGTAGATGAAGCGGTGATGGAAAGGAATGTCAGCAGCGAAGACCTCCATGCCCTGGCGCTTCAGCTCGCCGCGGTACTGCGGCACGGCCCAGGGGAACTTTATGATGACCTTGGAGCAGTTCTGGACCCGGCCCTTGTTGATCAGGAAGAGGTCGATCGGCTCGATGCCCAGGAAATCCTCCTTGCCCTGGACATAGGGAAGAACGTCCTCCGGCGGGGCGGCCACATGGAAATAGGGACGGAAGCCGGTCTTGCGCATGGTGATAGAACGTCCGTCCCGCGTCTTGCCGAACAGCTCGATCACTATGCTGTCGTTGTCCCCTCTCGAATAGGAGGCTGTGAGAAGCCGCACGTCCCATTCGCCCATGTCTACCTCTTGGCCACTATGGTCATCACGTCCTCGTTCTCCAGCAGGTGGTCGTGGCCGACGACGCGATGCGTCCTGGCGTTTATCGCCCTTATGAAATTATCGCCCAGGTCGGTGTGGACCTTGTACGCCAGGTCCTTGGCGTTGCTTCCTTTCCGGAGCAGGAACGCATCCGGGAGCACCCGGCCGTCGTGGTCGGTGAGGTGCGTTTCATCCTCCACGGGATACACCACGATCTGATCGAGCAAATTGTAGGTCACCGTCTCCAGGCATTTCTGCACGCCGGTGCCGTCGTAATCGGACATGACCTGGGCCATGAAGTCCAGGGCCTTCTTCTGATCGGGATTGAGCCTGGAAGGGTCGTTGACCTTGAAGCTCCTGTCCCCCGGTACGTAGGAGACCAGCCCGGCCTTGGCCGCCCTACGAAGCGCTAGCTCCGTCTCCGCACAGGTCGGGACGGTGATGTATCCGTCAAGCGCGCTCAGCCGCTTGATCATCTCGGGATCCGCCGCGTCCGCCTTGTTGAGGGCGACGATCATGGGCTTGCTCATCATCCTTATGTTCGCCGCCAGACGGTAGAGGTCCTCGTCCTTCCAGTCAATGATCTTGTGCGGCATCTCCGAGGACCTGAGGGCCGAAGACACCTGCGGTTCGGTGACGCCTAACCCCGTGAGCCGGTCGTGGATGACCGTCTCGATCTTCTGCCCCTCCAGGTGCGCTCCGCGGGCGAACTTGTCGAACCCCTTCATCATGATGCCCTTGATCCACTGGTTGATCTCCCTCTCCAGGAACCGCAGGTCCTCCACCGGGTCGTGGGTCCCAGGTTTCACGGCGTTCCCTTCGCAATCGGTAGAACCGCTGGCGTCGACCACGTGGATGAAGGCGTCCGCCTGGCGCAGGTCGTCCAGGAACTGGTTGCCCAAACCCTTTCCCTGACAGGCCTCCGGGACCAGTCCAGCCACGTCCAGAAGCTCTATCGGCACCAGGCGCACCCCGTTCTCGCATGCCGAGTTTCGAGGATTGCACTTGACGTTGAAGTCCAGGTGAGGGCACTTGGAACGCACGTAGCCCATGCCCTTGTTGGGCTTTATGGTGGTGAAGGGGTAGTTCGCTATCTCCGCGGTGGCCATGGTGGCGGCGGAGAAGAATGTGGACTTTCCAACGTTAGGTTTGCCGACTATCCCGATGAGCATGTTCTCTCCGGCCCTCCATAAGGTGGTCGAAGTTAAAATGATTGCCCGAGGACCGCCGAAGGCCGACTCAGCGACCGTCCGGGAATGCCACCTGGGAGCGCTTTGTCAGGAAGGAGGAAGGGAGGTCCCCCACCATCCTCTCGGCGTCCTTGACCTTCAGACCCAGGGACATCAGGTTCGGCGGCATCCAGCTGTTGCCAGTGGGGTCCACCGGTCCGATGATCAGCGCCTGGTCCGGGCAGTTGGAGGCCAGCCCGGCCGGATAGGTCAGGAAGGAAGTGCAGCTGGGCCCCCAGGGGGCGCTGGTGGAGGTGAAAACGTCCGTCGTGCCGAAATGGTGCAACGTGAGAAGGTTCCGGAGCTGCTCGGCCTCGGCGAAGAGCAGTATCGCCCTCGGTACGCCATCATCTTCCTGGTACCTGTCGCAGGGCGTCAGGCACAGATAGTTCTCCGGCGGCCGTATCCTTCCAACGAAGGCCTTGCTCCGGGTGACCGTCTCCGGATCGCGTTTGAGGAACTCCGCCTCCCCGTGGCGGAAGGAGGGAGAGCCGGTGGAGATGAAGTACTTCAGGCCCTCGGCCACCTCGGTCAATCCCACCCAGGATTGCCCGCCTGGACATAGGCCGGAACGGGCGTCGTGACCGACGTAGAGCAATGACTCCAGACCTTGGGCGCACATGAGCACCGCCTTGGCGATGCACCTGTCCACCTCTCCGAACGGCTTGCCTTTGATCGGCCGTACATCGCTCTCATAAACGCATAGTGGTTCAAGCTTCAGATGCCCAGCATCCTTCAGCGCTCTTCCGATGCCCGGAATATCGACCTTGACGCTGCCTTTCATGGTCTCCTCGAACAACATATCGGCCGGGAGGATAATTAAGATGCCCTTTATCGCGGCCCTAGGAGAGCGTCGGAAAGCTCGGCTATCTGCGCCGGGGTCAGCCGCTCCACCCTCTCGTCCAGATATGGGATTCTCTCCCTACCCTCTGGAAGCATGCGCTTCTGCTTGAGCACCGTGCCGATCTTCTTCCTTCTCTGCTGGAAGAGCACGTCCACCAGTTTCAGGAAGTGCTTCTCGTCCCGCAGCGGGAATGGAGCAGGTCGGGGGGTCAGCAGGACCACCGTGGAGTCCACCTCCGGCTCCGGCCAGAACCGGGAGCGGGGGACGTTCTCCAGCAGCTTGCATTCGGCCCGGTAGAACACGTTGACGGAAAGGCGTGAATACTCATCGTCGCCGGCGGGAGCGGCCATGCGCTCGGCGAACTCCCTCTGGACCATGATCACCGCCCGCTTGAATTGCATATCCAGCAGGTGGAAGAGCAGCGGGGAGGAGATGCTGTACGGTAC
>DUJZ01000125.1 GCA_013329565.1 Methanomassiliicoccales archaeon | reverse complement strand
CGAGCAGGCCGTGCTGTGCGGCGGAGTGACCGCCCTGATCAACGCCGGCTTCCAGACCCTGGTCAAGAGGGGCTACCAGCCGGAGATCGCCTACTTCGAGTGCTTGCACGAGGTGAAGCTCATCGTCGACCTCATCTACTCCGGCGGCATGATGAACATGTGGAGGAGCGTCTCCAACACGGCGGAGTTCGGTGGACTCACCACCAGGGACCTGGTCATCAACGAGGAGAGCAAGGCGGCCATGGAGAAGTTGCTGGACCGCATATGCTCCGGGGAGTTCGCCAAGGAGTGGCTGGACGACGCCAAGAACGGCATGCCCAGGATGAAGGCGCTGGAGAAGGCCGAGGGCGAGAGCCAGGTCGAGAAGGTGGGCACGGAGATCCGCGCCCTCTTCGAGAGCAGGAAGTAAGCAAAACATTTTCACCTCTCCACCCTTTCCCTCACCGGGGAGAGGGCATGGACCGAATTCTGTTACGCACTCGCTACGAGCGGTGGGAGATCGAGCTGAACGATACTTTGGCCGCCTACAAGCTCTACGGAACGTTACCGTTGGAGAGGGAGATCAACGTCTGGGGCGGGGAGCTTTACTTCTCCGTGCCCGTGGAGTGCGAGCTGGAGAACGGCAGAAAGATCATGGAGGTGGGCGAGGTCGCCTTCTGGCCGGAGGGGAACGCCTTCTGCGTGTTCTTCGGCAGGACCCCCGCGTCAACCACCTCCAAGCCCGAGGCTTATTCGAAGGTGACGCCCATAGGCCGGGTGCTGGGCGACGTCAGCACCATGTCCGATCTCTCGGACCGCACCCGGGTGACTCTGGAAGCGCTGGATTGATCACTCGCTACCCACGATCTCCAGCCCGTCGAATCTGACCGAAGGGATGATGCAGTTGCGGTGCACCGCGACGTCGTTGCCGACCGCTCCCACTCTTTTCAGCGCCTGGTAGAAGTTGCCGACCAGCAGGCATTGGTCGACGTGCCCTACGACCGAACCGTCGCGCACCAATTTGGCGCAGCGCACCTCCAGGGCGAAGCCGCCGGTCACGCTGTTCACGTCCGGCGCGGCCAGCTTCTCGATGACCACTCCCTCCTTCATGTCCGAGATCATTTCCTCCGGGCTCTGGGTCCCGGGTTTCCAGGCTAGGTTGACCGGAAGCGTTACGCCGCCCCTCCTGTAAAGGTTCAGGGCGTCGGAGGGGTCCCGTCGGAGATAGTTGCCGGTGGCGGCCACGTTGCCCATCTGGGCGTGGTAGCCGTCGTACAGCAGCGTCTTCAGCGTGCCGCGCTCCACCAGGGGCTTCTCCCTGGTCACGGTGCCTTCGTCATCGTAATTGCAAGATAGAGCGGAACGGGGGTCCCAGGGCTGGTCCCGCAGGTTCACCAGTTCGTTCCCGACCTCCTTGTTCACCATCTCCGCCCACGGCGAGCGGTGGCGCAGGGCGTTCTCCCCGTCCAACGAATAACCGACGGATGCGAGCAGCATCTCTGCCAGTTCGTCGGGAGGAAGGATGACCGAGCCGGTCATCTTGCCCTTGAAGTGCTCGGCTCCCTGGGCGTTCTTGGCCTTCCGACTCAGGCCATCGCCCATGGCCTGGGTGTCGAGCGCCGCAAGACCGGAGGAGTAGTAGCACTCGCAACCTTCGCCCGGCTCCGGCCCTTTGGTCATCGACGTGAAGTGGGCGTAGGCCATGGTGCCCAGCTCCCGGAACGCGGCGCCGTTGCTGTTGGACAGCGCCCTTTCGACCAGGGCCACCCTGAGCAGCCCCCGGGGAACCTTGACCCCCTCCCCCGCGGCCTGGACGATCTCCTCCACTTTTTCCTTCAGGTCCGCGGTGGTGGCCGTAACGACGTCCTCCTGGCGCAGGTCCACGTGGCCCACCGGCTGCGAGAATCCGGGGAAGCGCTTGAAATAGGGATCAGGCCGCGACAGCTTGGCCAGCGCGACGGCCTTCGCCCCGCATTCCTCCAGGTCCCTGGTGGTGTGGAAGGTGGAAGAGGATTGACCCATCTTCCCATTGAGAAGAACGCGGATGGATATGCCCTGGTCGAGCTTCTCCTCCAGGTTCTTCACCTTGTCGTCATCGATGTACGCCGTGAGCGATCGAACGCGCACCAGGTAGGACTCCACCTCCTTGGCGCCTTCCTCCAGGACCTTGTGCACCGACTTCTTGGAGATGCGTTCGAGATCCATTCAGTCACCTCCCAGCACGATCTTGAAGCGGCAATGCGGTCCTCCGGAGGATACGGGGACCCAGTCCTCTATTCCCTTTCCGCAGGAGCCTCCGTCCAGCTCCACCTTGTTGCCGACGGCGTCCCCGGTCCTCAATATCTCGAGAGCGTTCCCCGTGAGCGTGAAGGACCGCAGCAGCTTGGTGACCCTGCCGTTCTCGATCAGATGGCCACGCAGCGCCTTCGCTTCGAATCCGCCGCCCACCGGGTCCTCCATTCCGCTTATCATGCGGTCGGTGAGAACGCCGTACTTCACGTCGGCTATCATCTCGTCCAGGTTCTGATCTCCCTTTTCAAAGAATGTGTTGGTCATGCGCACCCACACCCGGCGGTCGTAGCTCTGCGCCCGTCCATTTCCGGTCGGTCTCACGCCCATCTCCGCGGCGGTCTCCAGTGATTGCATGTACCCCTGGTACACCCCGTCCTTGATCATCGTCGTACGAGAGGACGGCGTGCCCTCGTCGTCGAAGGGGATGCTTCCCCTCGCCTCCGGCACCGTACCATCGTCCACCATGGTCATGAGCGGCGATCCGACCTGCTTTCCCACCATGTCCGTGAGGAACGAGCGCCTCTTCACGACCTCGTCGGCTTCCGAGGCGTGCCCCATGACCTCGTGGGCCAGCAGCCCGGAGATGCTGGGGTCGGTGATGCAGGTGAGCAGTCCCGAAGGGGCCTTCTCGGCAGCGAGCATCTTCAACGATTCCTTTCCGACCTCCCTGCCGAACGTTTCCAGGTCAGTTTCCTTGACCACCTCGAATCCCAGACATCCCCCCTTTATGTCGTAGAAGAACTCGGTGCGCCCGGCCTCGGAGGCCACGGCCTGCACCATTATCGTGGTTCGAACCTCTTCCCAGCTCAGCTGCCGGCCGTGGCTGTTCACCAGGGCGTTCTGCCTCAGCTCCTCGCGCAGAACGGAGTTGGTGTTGACGATGCGCGGATCGATCTTCTGGGCCCGGTCCATGTCCAGCACCGCCTGCACCTTCTCCTCCATGGGGACCTGGGAAGGATGGAACCTGACGTTCGCTTTGAGCTCCACCTTGGCCTCCCCGGTGTCCGGGATGATCTTTCCCAGGGCGTTGCCGGCCAGAGCGTTCCTGGCCGCCTTCACCGCCGCCTCCAGGACGATGTCCTTGGACGAATCGACGGTCGTGGCGTAGCCCCAGGAGCCTTTCTTACGTGCTCTCAGGCAGACGCCCCTGATCCTATCCTCGGATATGCGGCGCACGGCGGCGTCCACCACCGCTATGCCGTTGGTGGTTATCGTCTGGTAGCGGGCGTCGCAGAAGTCCGCCCCCTCGGCCCGCATTCTCTCCACTGCCAATTCCAGCTCGTCCATCATAGGATCGCCTTCATTTCCTTGCTAGCGTCGGTGAGCATATCGTAACCGTCCTCGGTGATCAGCACATCGTCCTCTATGCGCACCCCGCCCTGCCCGCGGATGTACACGCCCGGTTCGACCGTCAGCACCATCCCGGCCTTTAGGGGGAAATCGTGGTTCGGCGCCATACGGCCACCGTCGTGAACGGAAAGGCCAAGACCGTGCCCGGTGGAGTGGACCATGAGACCCTTGAACTCGCTGGCATCGATGACCGCCCTGGCGGCGGCATCCACGTCCCGACCGTTCACTCCGGCTTTGATGACGGCCAAAGCGGCCTGCTGCGCTTCGGTGACCACCTGGTACATGCGCTTCTGCCAATCCTTCGGCTCGCCGAAGAAGAAGGTGCGGGTGATGTCCGAGCAGTATCCCTCCACCTTGCAGCCGAAGTCGAACAGGGTGGTGTCTCCCAGGTTCAGAGAGATGTCCTCCGCCCCGTGATGCGGTTCCGCCGAACTAGCGCCGAAGGAAGCGTTCGTCCCGAAGGCCGCCCCGGAGGCGCCCATCCTGGTCATTCGGTAGTCCAGTTCCGCCGCCGCCTCGTACTCCTTCATTCCCTTGCGGAGCATCGAAGGTATCTCCTCGGCCACGCGGGAAGCTATGACGCAGGCCTTGCGCATCCTCCGGACCTCCTCCTGGTCCTTGATCAGGCGGGAGGCTTCCAGCTCCCTGCTGACATCGATCAGCTCAGCATTGGATGCCAACCTCTGCACCTCTAGGAAGTTGGAGTGGACGATCCCCTGGCCGTTCACGCCGACCTTGCGGAATCCTTTCATGAGGTCGGTGGCGATGTCCTTGCGGTCCTGGGCCGTTCGGTACGTGAGCACCTCGGCCTTACCGCCGCGGGCGGAGGTCTCCTCCAGGGCGGAGGTGATGATGGTGGAGCGTCCGTCGGGGGTGATGACGCCCAGGCACCCCTCGAAGAGACCGGCCCGGGTGCCGGTGACGTACGGGAACGCGACGTCCAAAAGGGGCTCCTCACCGTTCATTATCACGATGGCGTCCAGGTCGCTCGGGCAATTGGAGAATATCCACTTCACTCGCTCCTTCATCCCTATCACGAAGCCCGAAAGGGAATTGGCGGTATTTAGGAAATCCCTAGATGCCTATCCAAACGTTGCCGGCGATGCGTCTTATCGCCGCGATGGCGGAGAGCGCCGCCAGGTAGCTGGTGGCCGGGTTCGACGGGAAGGGCAGGTTGTCCGTCTCGCACACGATGTGACCGAACTCCCCCCTGACCTCCAGGCGGTGGGTGTTGCAGTCGCACACGGGGTCGCAGACCAGCTTGACCTTGGTCTTGTCCAGTCCGATGCCGATCAGGGATATCGTCGCCGAGACGTTCACGTTCTTCGGGAAGTGCTGCACGGCCTCCCTGGCCGGTCCTTCAAAAAGCACGGTCTTCTTCTTGAGCGTGTTCACGTCAACGCCCTTGGAGAGCAGGTATTCGTTGTCGTGGAAGCTCTTGGGGCCTTTCGTGGACGTCAGCTCCACGCTGTTTATCACGTCGGCCGAGGCGGAGTGCAATCCGTCCGTGCCGCAGATGGCTCCGGATGGGACGTATAAACGGCCTCCTTTGCGCTTGGCCACGTTGAAGCACCGCTCCCTGGTATCGTCGTCAGCGAAGGCGCCGACGCTCATCACCAGGACGTCCACTCCCATCCCCAGGACGATCGGGACGTAATGCTGCACCGCTTCCTGGGAGGCGGCCTCCACCACCAGGTCGACGTTCTTCAGGTGGGCCTTGATGCTCTCGTCGGTGGGAGATATGAACTTGGCCTTCTTGCACCGGGCGGCTATCTTCCTCGCCCGGTCCTCGTTCTTGTCGGTGATATAGAACATATCGAACTCGTCCATGTCCTGGATGGCCTCGGCCAGAGTGGTTCCGATGGCCCCGCTACCGATGATGAGGAGTCGCATCGGCGCTTAATCGCCAAACCCTGATATAACCTTGTCCCCCCGCCCCAGCACATGGTCGTGCGCAGGTAACAGGCGTGTTATTTTAAACGCCACTGTTCATCACGCAGGCATGAAGTACCGCACCCTGGACCACACCGCGGACGTGATGGTGGAGGCCTTCGGCAGCTCCTTGGAGGAATGCTTCTCCAACGCCGCCTACGCCCTGATGGACCAGATGGTGGACGCCAGCAAGGTGCGGGAGCGGGAGGAGAGGCAGATCATGGTGGAGGGGCACGACCATGAATCGATGCTATACAACTTCCTCTCGGAGTTCCTTTTCATCTTTGACGTTACTGGCATGGTCTTCTCCAGGTTCTCCGTGACCTTCTCCGGCACCGAGGTGCACTGCCGGGCCTGGGGAGAGAAGTACGATGCCCGGAGGCACGAACCGAGGAAGGAGGTCAAGGCGATAACCTACCATATGATGTCCGTCGACCCGGTGCGGCCGCTGGTCCGGGTGGTCTTCGACATCTGAACCGGAATCGTTACCTAGATAAGGGGACCTTCCGTTATGCCAACGCCGCGAGATGGAGGTGAGATGAACGGAGTTCGACATAATGGACGAGGCGCTCCCCTTCGAGGGGAAGATATTGGTCTCCGACCTGCAGGGGCCGATAACCGCCAACGACAACGCTCGTGAGATCACCACGGCCATCGTGGAGAACGGTGACCGGCTGTATCAGGCCATCCGGCGCTATGAGGGTGTGCTCTCCAACGTCTCGCGCAAGGAAGGGGTCAAGCCTGGCGATTCTCTCCGTCTGATCCTTCCTTTCCTCAAGGCCTACGGCGCCACGGATTCCTCGCTTCTCCGATTCTCCAAGGACAGCATGCGCATCGTTCCCGGGGCGGACAAGGCCATGCGCTATTCCCAGGAGCTGATGTCCAGCTTCATCGTCAGCACCAGTTACGAGCATTACGTGGGCGCGGCCTGCGATCACATCGGCTTCCCGTTCGAGAATGCCTTCTGCACCCGTCTGAGCATGGACATGCTGGACATCGAGGACTGGGAGACGGAAACGCTGCGCAACCTGGCCAAGGAGATCGTGCGCCTGCCGCTCCTGGAGGTTCCGGAGGGCACCAGCAACATCAGGGACCTGAGCCCGGACGATAGGCTCGTCCTTCGTCGTCTGGACGAGATATTCTGGACCGAGATGACCGACCTCTCGACCTATCAACTGGTCAGCCAGGTCAATCCGGTGGGCGGTGACGAAAAAGCGACATCGGTCGTCGAGATATGCAAGCGGATGAGCGTCCCCCTGGAGGACTGCATGTACGTGGGCGACGGGGAGACCGACGCCCGGGTGCTGCAGGTGGTCAAGAGGAGCGGTGGTCTTTCCGTCGCTTTCAACGGCAACCTTTCAGCACTGAGGGAGGCGGAGGTCGGAGTTGTTTCGGACAACGCCATAGTGACCTCCATACTTACCGAGCTGTTCTACCGCGGCGGCCGGGAGGGAGTGCTGGAGGCGTTGGAGGATTGGTCCCTCGGCGGGCTTCGCGGAAACGGCGTGGTGCACGAGTACCTGATGCGGGAGTTCGCCCGTACCTTCCCGGGAAGGCTTCCTACGGTACGCCGGCTGGACAAGGGGTCCCTGCCGGATGTGGTCAGGGAGAGCGTTCCTATGCGTGCGAAGGTCCGTGGCTTTAAGGACCTGTGACCGCCTGACGGAGCTTCTGTCGCACCGGGGACGATACGTTAAAATATGCTCGGCTGTGTCCCTAAAAGCATGTCTTCTCTGCTGGTCAGATCACTGCGGCCCCGCCATCCCCGTGTTGGCCAGGCCATAATCCCCGACCCTGAGATGCTGGACTACTATTTTGAGGAGTACCAGCTGGGAGGCGTCATCCGCTCCCTGATCCGCACCGACCCGCCGATAAACGGCGTGAGCCAGAGGCTTCCGCTGGGCACGGAAGGCTCGAAGAAGCAGGACGGGCTGGTCGGTCCCATGGACGTCTGGCTGGTGCACGACCTCCTCAATGATATGATGAGATGAGCTCGTAAGTTACGGTTCATCCGCATCCCCTCAATATCAAAAGCCTGAATGAACATGTAACGGTTTTATAGGCCGAAGGGATAGTTTAGTAAGTTTATCATGAGCGATAATCAAGACCTCGACCGCAGCCGCCCGCAGTTCCTGGACCTCTTGCGCATCCTGCAGGGCTGCGAGGACCGGGAGTCCGCCATGAGAACGGTGATGGACATGGTGGCCGGAGTGTTCCAGCCCGGTTCGATATGCTATCTTCCGGAGGACGGAGGCCGAGGCATGGGCGACTGCGGCCAGTGGACATCCGGGGCGCATCTTCTCCCCAACCAGATAGTCAAGCTGCTCCCGTCCAAGAGGGGTTTCGCTCTGGCGATCAAGGAAAAGGGGGTCCGGGTGGGGGTCCTGTGCGCCGATGAGGTGGAGCAGCCCCGTTCATTGGACGAGGAGCTGGCTATGCTGCTCGTCATCCCTGACGCCTTGGAGATCGCCTTCTCCAACATCCGCCTGCTGCAGGAGCTGCGCGATTCCCAGGACCGGCTGGCCAGGTTATCGGAATCCCTGGGCGTGGCCAACAAGATCCTGCGGCACGACATAGCGAACGAACTGCTGGTCATCAGCTCCTCCCTGGACCTGTACAAGCTCAACAACCGGGAGAAGGACCTGCTCCGCGCCCAATCCTCTTTGCAGCGCATGCAGAACATCATCGCCCAGATGAGGGAGCTCGACCAATTTCTGTTCTCTTACGGCGACCTGGTGCCCACCGACATGCGCGAGGTCGTCGACAAGGTGATGAAAGGATTGGACATGCCCTTCACCGTCACCGGAAATGGAATGGTGCAGGCCGATCCTGTGCTGGCGGCAATAATCGAGAATCTAGCAAGGAACGCCAAGCGGCACGGCAAGGCGGAAAGGATGGAGTTCATCATAACGAATTCTGACGGCCTGACGTTCCTGACGGTCAAGGACGACGGCATCGGGATCAAGGAGGAATACCTTTCAAGGGTGTTCATGGAGGGCTTCGCTTTCGGCGAGTCCCGCGGCACCGGTCTCGGTCTGTATCTGGTCATGAGGACCATGCAGCGGTACGGTGGAAGTATAACGGCCAGCAACGATCCCCGGGGCGGAGCGCGCTTCGATCTGACCTTCCGGTCGGCTTGAGGGATATCATCCGAACTTACCGTGGACCGTTTCATTGATCCAGCTGACCAATTTGCGATAGGAGCCCCTGCCCTCTTCCGTCAACAGGACCTTCTGGTGTCCATCATTCTCGACGAAAACGACCAAACCCCTCTCCTTCATCCATTCGAGGTATTTGGTAAGCACATCGAAGTTCGTCCCCACCGCCACCTGTAGTCGGGTCCTGAGCATCGGCTCCGTCTCCCGCCAGAGGCGCTCGAGGATCCTGGCCACGACGTAGAGGTCCGGACGGTCCATGGGACTCAACGCCTCCCCTCAGGTTCGAGGAACGAGCCCATTTCCTTCAACTGGTCCTCCCATTCTCGCCTAAGGTCCCTCGTTTCGGTCCTGGCCGCGATGGCCATCCAAGAGAACAACGATATGCCCAGGACCAGGAGGACGACCGACAGCAGAAAGAAACCCCGCCATATGGACCCATATTGCATCAGTCCGTTCGATCCGGCCACTAGCAGAATGAACGTCAGAAAGGTCTTCCCCGGTTCTCTGGTCCATATCCCTTTCCTATGCAGGGACAGCCACCTCGGCACTTCCTGGCAGGCGTCCATTAGGACCGCGATCGGTGAGGTTCCCTCCTCCGTTCCTCCGATGGCCGAATAAATCCTTTCGGCCCATCTCTCCTCTCTGGACACAAGCCTCCTGCTCCGCCTTCGGAGGATTAGAAAGCAGGAGACGGCCACCGCGGCGATGGCCGCGGTCCCCGTCAAAAGCCACCAGGGCGAACCATGGTCCAATATGACGGGGGCGATGAGCATTACAAGGACCGCCCAGGCCAGCAGGGAAAGGGCCACCAGGAGGAGGGCGTGGTCCAGGAAGGACGCCTTCCTGAGCTCCGCGGCCTCCCTGGCCATCACATAGGTCCTCCACAGGCTATCCTTGATGAGGTCGTCGATGCCCTTCTCAGCTTCCACCGGGGACCTCTTCTCCTCCAAGGTGAGATCATTCACCGATCTCCAGCATTTTTCGTGAATGTAAAGGAGGAAGGGAAAGGCGAACATCACGAGCTGAGGGACCAAGGATAGGAGTGCGATGGCCCAAAGGCCGGTCGATGTAGGCAGGCAACGGAACGCCCCGTCCTCCTCGTAAACCCTGATCGCGGAGTACTTGGCCACCCTGATGTCGTACGAACCCTTCCTAGCAACGACCTCGCGTCCATCTCTTACGAGGGCATCCGGGCCCAGGAATCCTTTCCCGACGGTCACATGTCGGGGGGCTATGGTCAGCAACGTGCAGATGAAAAGGACGAAGTAGCCGCTCAGGGAGAAGTAGAGAAGGGCTATCATCAACAGGTTGGAGGATGTCATCCCTCCTTCCAAGTTCACGATGCCCCCGAAGACGGAATCGAAGGCGAGGTATGCCGATGGCATGCCGATCGCCAGGGACGAAAGGGCGACGAACCACCATCTGGACAGAAGCTTCCCCTCTTCCATGATACGGTGGAAGGGATTGGAGGAGGGTAAAGCTAACTCCTTGGCGATTAGTGCGGGATCAATCGTGGAACACGATGTTGCAGTGGTCCATCACCACGCTGTCATTGTGCACCTTTCCGTTGCCCTTCCTCCTCTCCTTCTCGGAGGCCGCCTTGAGCTGCATTATCTCGCCTGACGGGAAGTTCACCACGCCCTTGGCGAATTTGCCGATGCGGACCACGTCCCCGGCCTTGAACCGCCCCTCCACCGAGGTGATGCCGCAGGGGAGCAGGCTTCCGCCGTCGCGCAAAGCCTCCTCCGCTCCCTCGTCAACGGTTATCTTGCCCCTCGGGCTGGCGTACAGGATCCAACGCTCCCGGTTGGTGTAAAGCGCCTTGGCGGAGAAGAACGTACCAACGCTCTCTCCTCGAACGATCCGAACGATCACGTCCTCCGTACGACCGTTGGCGATGACCGTGTTGCACCCCGCGCCCATGGCTATGCGGGCAGCGTTGATCTTGGTCTTCATGCCGCCCCTGGAACGGCCGTTCGTCCCGCCGCCGGCCATCATCTCGATGTCCTTGGTTATCTCGTCGACCGTGTCTATGAAGCGGGCGTCCTTATCCGTTTCCGGGTTGCGGTCGTACAAACCATCAACGTCCGTGAGCAGGATCAGGAGGTCGGCGTCAACCTTGCTGGCCACGAGCGCTGAAAGCTTATCGTTATCACCGAAGGTCTCCCCGATCTCGTCCGTGGATATGACGTCGTTCTCGTTGACGATCGGTATCACCCCGAGCTCGAACAGGGCGTCCACCGTCTTCCGCAGGTTCAGATACACCTTGCGGTCCGAGAACGCGTCGTACGTGAGCAGAAGCTGCCCTACGGACTTTTCGCGGCGGGCGAACACTTCGCGATAGGTTAGCATCAGGGCGGCTTGGCCGACAGCGGCGCAGGCCTGCTTGTGAGGGATGTCCTTCTGCACGTCGTCCAGCTTCAGCTCGCTGCTCCCGGAACCAATGGCGCCTGAGGTCACGATGATGGACTGGATGCCCATCCTTTCCAGTTCCAGCACCTGGCGGGCTATGCCGTCCAGATACTCGGAGTCGACCTGCCCGTCCTCGTCGCAGATGGTGTTGGTGCCGATCTTGATGACCGCCCGCGTGACGTTGATGTCCCTCATAGCAACTTCCTGTGGGTGAACTGCCTGGCGCCCTCACCTACGTATTCCGATACGACATGGCCGGAGCCCCTCAGGCGGTATTTGTAGATTGTCAAACCCTCGAGTCCCACCGGTCCGCGGGCGTGGGTCTTGTTGGTGCTTATGCCCACTTCCGCGCCAAGTCCGTAGCGGTAGCCGTCCGCGAAGCGGGTGGAGCAGTTCCACATCACGGAGGAGGAATCGACCTCGTCCATGAAGCGCTGCGCCGCCCTCTCGTCAGCAGCGATGATGGCATCGCTGTGATGCGATCCGTACCGGTTGATGTGCTGCACCGCCTCCTCCAGGGTGGAGACTATCTTGACGGAGAGCACCAGATCGTTGTACTCGGTGCTCCAGTCCTCCTCGCTGGCCTCCTTCATCTCCGCCATCGAGCAAGCCCCTTCGTCCCCGCGAAGTTCAACACCGGCCTGGTGGAACCGCTCGGCCATGGCCGGGATGAACGTCAGCGCGACGTTCTCGTGCACCAGCATCGTCTCCATGGCGTTGCACACCGCGGGATATTGCACCTTGGCGTCGAAGCAGACCCTGATCGCCATCTCCAGGTCCGCCGACTCGTCCACGTAGGTGTGGCATATGCCGTCCGCATGGCCGAGCACAGGGATCTTGGTGTGCTCCTTGATGAACCTCACCAGCTGATTGGACCCTCTGGGAATGATGAGGTCCACGAACTGGTCCATCGCTAACAGCCTGTTGATCTCCTCGCGCGTCGATAGCAATTGAACGGCCGAAGCGAACCTCTCGTCCAGGTCGGTGACCGCGGTGAGGATGACCTTGGCCAAGGCCTCGTTCGTGCGGTGCGCTTCCGAGCCTCCCTTGAGCATCACGGCGTTCCCGGACTTCAGGCACAGGGACGATATCTGCACCAAAGCTTCCGGCCTCGCCTCGAATATCACGCCTATTACGCCGATAGGGCAGGTCATCCTTTCCAGGACCAGTCCCGAATCTAGTTCCGTTCGGGAAACGACCTTGCCGATGGGGTCCTCCTGCTTTATCAGAGATCGTAAGGAATCCACGGATTCCTTTATCTTGGCCTGGTCATAACGAAGGCGCTTGACCAGGACCTTGGGCAGGCCAGCCTTTTCCGCCTCCTTGACGTCGGCCTGGTTCGCTTTAACGATATCGTCAGCGTGGTCCTGCAGGGCGGCGGCGATCTCCTGCAACGCCTCGTTCCTGACCGCCTGGGTCAGGCTCTGCAAACGGTACGAGGCCTCCTTGGCCTTCCTTGCGGCAATCTCGACAGCGTCCATGACGGAGCATGGCATGGCGGGTGGATTTGATGAACCTTTCGACAACCTAGGGTGGAAGCGGTCTAGAACAGGATGGCGAGATAATGGGTTTCACGGGGGCATCCCGAGGGATGCCAGGCATCCCCGGGCATGCTCACAGCGAAGTTTTTATCAGATAATAGTAGACAGAGTTGTTGTTCTTCTTGTCCTTGAGGGCGCCAAGCTTCTTCAGCTCCTGTATGGCGTTCATGCACTGCGCCTTGGGCAGCTTGGACAGGGAGGTGGCCTTCTCGGCGCTGACGGCCTTGTCCTCGGCGGTCGCTCCAGCCTTTACCAATGCGTTGAACAGTTTCTCAACTTGAGGGGATACCATGAAGAGCGGAGAATTTTTTCCATTTATTATAGATTGCGGTCCCTCATCTAATTTTTATAGATATTGTAGATTATTTATAGCAAGCCTCTGCGGAGATTTTGTCTAAGGAATGATCATCAACACGCGCAAACGTCTCGAGGAACGAGGAAAGCAAGCTCAAACGAACTAAGGCTCCAAATAAGAACGAAGCTCCCGCTATCCGGGAGCTTGGAACGCCGTGATCTCACACCTCGCCGTGCCCGGACTCGGTCCTGACCTTGTTGACGTCCAGCAGCTCGTGCCTGTTCAGCAGCGACATGCCGGTGTTCTTGCCGAGTATCTCCACGGCCAGTATCCTGTCCGGATCGGTCAGGTCCACCGTTCCCCGGTTCAACGGATCGGTCAGATAGGCGATCAGGTCGTCGTAATGCTCCGTCATGTGACGCTTGTGCAGGTGCATCATCCAGGTCTCGTCCGTTCCGATGCTCTTGCCAAGCTCCAACGCGTTCTTCCTGATCTCCTCCTTCTCCGAAGGCATCCATCTCTCGATAGGGACCCAGTGATGGGTGTACTGGAACCCCACCGGGTCCTCGTGGCACAGACGCTTGAGCTGGGAGACCAGGACCTTGGCGTCCCCTCCCGCCAGTATCAGGAACACCCCTTCCACGTCGCAGGTCTCCAGCCGCTCCACGTATGCCCCCAGTTCGTTCAATCGCTCCCGCACTTCCCGTTCGGAGTGGCCTTTCTGATTGCCGTGAAAGGTCACCAGGAGGTTATAGGTGAACATGTTGCGCACCTCGTTATCACTTTGGCGTATGCGCACAAATAACTTCCCCTCACCCGCCCAAGGCGACGATGATCGCCAGCATCAGCATGCCCAGTCCGACCATCACCAGCCCCGTGCGGCCGGAACCGTCGCCCAGCCGGCGGTCCAGGAATCGTCCGAGGAAGAAGAGCATCATCGCCCCGGAAACGTTGGCCAGCAGGGTGACCAGGTTCAGGTCCAGGAACAACGCCAGCTGGTATATCGCAATGAAGGGCAAGGCCGCTGCGACGTTCAGGATGACGCACCATCCCGCGGCGATCCACTGCGAGCGACCCAGGGTGGGCCTTACGATCTCCTTGCGCTTGATGGCCTGTATCGCCACATCGGCCATGCGCCGGCGCGCCTCATCGTCCAGGATGTCCTCCTGGATCTCGGTCAGCGCTTCCGAAAGGACCTCCGCGGCCAGCTTCCTCGCCGCCTCTTGGTCCGACCCGTCCTTGATCCGCTTGACCTTCCGGTAATAGTACAGGTTCTGGAAGTGCGACGTGAGCACGCTCACCGCCCCGTCGGCGATGCCCCAGGCGGCATTGCAGCCGAATATTGCCACAGAAACGATGAACACCACGTCTCCGGCGGAGCTGCCTATCAACGCCAGACGCAGGGTATTGCTGAGGGTCATGGCCATCAGCAGCCCGTAGAAGAACTCCACGGCGGCCTGCGTGGGGCTGATGTGCTCGAACATCATCCGGTCCAACAGGCCTTCGTTCGAGCTCAGATTATCCCCAGCTCTTTGCCGATCTGCTCGAACTTGCCCGCGGCGAAGTCCAGATCATCCTCGCTCAGGGCGGCGTTCATTATCGTTCGTATTCGAGCTTTATCCTTGGCCACCATCGGGAAGACGATCGGCAGGGCGAAAATTCCTTCCTGGTACAGCCTCTCGCTCAAACGCTTCGCTTTGGCGCTGTCGCCCACCATCACCGGGATGATCGGCGTGACCGAACGTCCGGTGTCGAAACCAAGGTCCTGCATGGCCTTACGGAAATGGTCCGTTCTCCTCCAAAGGTTCCGCACGTGCTGCGGTTCGTTCTCCAGAACGTCGATGGCCCCGATGCAGGCGGCGGCCACCGCCGGGGGGTGCGAGCCGCTGAGCAGCCATGTCCGGGATTTGTTCAGAGCGAAGTTCTTGAGTTCCGTGGAACCGGAGACGTGGCCGCCGACGACCCCGAACGCTTTCGAGAAGGTCCCCATCTCCACCTGGACTCTGTCGTGGTCCAGGCCGAAGTGCGATACGATCCCTCTTCCGCCCTCGCCCAGCACCCCCTCGCCGTGCGCGTCGTCCACGTATAGCATGGCCCCGTGGTCCT
>DUJZ01000074.1 GCA_013329565.1 Methanomassiliicoccales archaeon | reverse complement strand
CAAGAAGGCCAAGCCCAAGGAGGATTGAGATGGACAGCAACATAGAGACCAGGCTGATATTCATAGCTCCCACGTCCGACCTCACCCCGGACCGCATCGCCCGCTTCGTGCATAACCTCGGAAACGAGATCTCGGTCAAGGAGACCTGTTACGGGGTGGTGCTGGAAGGTCCCAAGGACGCCGTCAAGCGCACCCTGGACGAGGTCCGCAAGATGGACCCCAACCGCATCTATTCCAAGATCCGTGCCTTCCCGATGGGCGACCTGCGCCGCTGCCGCGCGCACCACGGCTCCCGGCCCGGGTTCGCCCAGCTGGAGAAGGAATGGAAGGACCTGTGCCTGGTGGAGCAGGGCCTCATATGCGTGGAGAAGGGCGAGAAGCCGCCCACTCCAAAGAAACGCCAGAAGATCCCGGTCAACGATCTTAGGAAGCTCATCGACGAGGTGTCCCCATGAAGATATTCATTATGCCGCCGAACAGCCTGATCCTTTTCGATCTGGTAGAGAGGTTCGGCCACCAGCCGCTCAGCCTGATGAAGGCCCTCCGCGACCGCGTCACGTCCAACGAGATCGAGGCGCCGCCGCTGAACGTCACTCTGGAGGACGTCAAGATGGGGCTTAAGTACGCCGGGATAGAGATCCCCTCCGGAATTCGCGGACGATTGGCCATCTACGGCCCGCTCATCGACGAGGCGGAAGCGGCCATATTCATGGAGGACGCCCCCTACAGCTTCGGATGCGTGGGGTGCCAGAGGACGAACGAACTGGCTAAGCTACTGGTCCGCAAGCGCAAGGTGCCCATACTTTCCCTGGACTACCCTTCGAATGAAGATGAGGCCAAGGATATGGTCGTAAGGGTGAAAGAGTTCCTGGAGGGACTGAAATGATCAAGATAGCACAGCTTTCCTGTGGGACGGAGTATAGCGCCGTGCAGTCGGAGATAGAGAACGCCGCCGAGATCGTGGGGGCCAAGATGGTCTACCCGGACGTGGACATGAACAAGATCGACAAGGCGGTCGAGGAGTTCGGGTTCAACCCCAACAGCCCCCAGCTGAAGCTGATGATCGCCCGGGCCATGGAACTGGCCAACAAGAATTACGACGCTGATGCGATATTCATCGCCACCTGCTTCCGTTGCGCCGAGGGCGCTCTGGTTCGAACGGAGCTCAGGAAGTTCGTGCAGGAGCACGTGCGGCTTCCGGTCGTGACGTACTCCTTCACCGAGAGGACCAAGGCCCCTCAGCTGCTGACCAGGATGGAAGCGCTGGTGACCATCGTGGAGAGGAAGGAGCTGCTGGCCAGGGAGAGGCAGGTGGGCCTGACGGCCGGATTGGATTCCGGTTCCTCCACCACCAAGGCGGTCATCATGCGCGACAACCAGATCATCGGCAAGTACTGGCTGCCGACCACCGATGTCTACTCGTCCGCAGAGACCGCCCTCACCAACGCTCTGGCCGAGGCTGGCGTCAAATACGAGCAGCTGGAGGGCATCGGAACCACCGGCTACGGGAGATTCACTCTGGGCAAGAAGTTCAACGCCAAGCTGGTGCAGGAGGAGCTCACCGTCAATTCCAAGGGGGCTGTCTGGTTAGCAGACAAGCAGAAGGGAGAGGCCACCATCATCGACATCGGCGGGATGGACAACAAGGCCATCACCGTTCGTGACGGAATTCCAGACAACTTCACCATGGGCGGCATATGCGCCGGCGCTTCCGGCAGGTTCCTGGAGATGACCACTAAACGTCTAAAGGTGGATATCACGGAACTAGGCGCCCTGGCTGACCAGGGGGATCACAACAAGGTCAAGATGAACTCCTACTGCTCGATCTTCGGCATACAGGACCTGGTGACGTCGCTCGCCGCCGGTAACACGATTGCTGACGTCGCCGCTGCGGCATGTCACAGCGTGGCCGAGCAGGTCTATGAACAGCAGCTGCAGGAGATAGAGGTCCGCCAACCGATCATCCAGGTAGGGGGAACGTCGCTCATATCCGGTCTGGTCACGGCCATGGAGCATACCCTCGGGCATCGCCCCATAGTGCCCAAGGACTCCCAGTACATCGGAGCGGTCGGCGGGGCGCTCCTGGTATCCGGTCTGCTGGGGTGAGAGCTTGGTGGAATTTGAGCTGGAGGGCACCGAGCAATACGCCCTGGAGTCGTACCAATGGCTCTTGGAGCGCATACTCATGGACATGGGAATAAGCACCATGGTCGAACGGGTGCGCTTGGTCATCCGCCCGGACCAGACCCTGTTCATCATCTCCATGCGCATCAAGCAGTCCGGCAGCAAGAGGCCGGTATACGATATCGCGGAGATGGAGCCTAAGGAGGGCGGGACGTTCATCACCATCAAGGACGAATCGTACGCTCCACGGCTACTGGCCAGCCTCTGGCGTCAATACGGCAGGGAGCGCGTGCAGCAACTGACGCGCCTGGAAATATTCGTGGAGGGCGTCCCGATGGAGGAGCTCTCGGAAATGAAGCTCGATCCCGAGGAAGAGGTCCGCTCGCAGTTGCTGGACGCCATGTGGCGGCTGCTGCCAGAGGGGCTAAAGCTGAGGAACGAGTACTTCAACGACAACGTCATGACCATCGTGGCGACGGAACACGGAATGACCGTCGATTTCATAGAGGAAGCGCAGAAGGTTCATGCCAACATGATCAAGGGCCCGGAGGAGGACTGATGTACGAAGTTCTGATGTTCGACGGCGGGGTCCACAAGATCGATGAGCTGCTGGATCTGATCGAGGACGTGGGAGGTTTCGTCCTTCAACGCACGCAAGTGCAAGTGATGGTCACCCTGACCATAGCCATTCCGGCCGAGGACCGCCCCCTCATCGAGAAGAAGACCGCTGAGCTCGGAGGGAAGATAATCGAGGTTCCCTTGGCGGGGACGGAGATCGCGGTCATCGGTCCGACCCTGGGAAGGCACCACATGCCCCACCCCATCTGCGACATCGCCGAGCATCTTCGAAGGTACGGAGCGATCACCATCGTGATGGGCCTGGCCCGCGGGCGTGGGCGCAAGACATGCCAGATCTCGGCGGCGGAGAAAGCTATCATCGAGGAGTACGACGCAGCCATCTTCATGCTGGGAAATTTCAAGGAGTGCGTCACCCACGAGAAGATCGACCTCTACAAGGACATCCAGATACCTGTCGTCACCGTCGTAGGTCCGGAGCTGGAATCGCTGCCGTATTGTGAAGCGTTGGTCTGCGGTGTGGGACGCAAGGTCGAACGAATGAGGCGATCCGAGGAGATCGCGAAGCTCGAGGAGATCGCCGACCGGGTGAAGGAGGTCATCGACAAGCGTAGGAAGGAGATCGAGGAGGACCCCCTCTTCGTCCACCCGTCCGAGGTCAAGGACGCCCTGGAGAGCATTGGCGCGGTGCAGGAAAGCCTGCGCCCGGCGCCGGTGGTGCTTCACGTTGACGGCCTCAGGGTCAAGATCCCCTACAGGAAGCACCTCAGGGAGCTGGAGGAGATCGAGGTTTACGGCCGTAAGCTGAAGGACATCGCCACCATCTCCGACTGCCGTCTGGGCGACAGCACCATCATCCGGATCAAGACCAAGGCCGAAGTGGAGGGCAAGGTCCGCTAGCGAGGGAACATGCGCTCGTCGCCGGGTGCCTACGTGCTTGTCGTGCATCTTTCCGCACCGGCGGCGATCGGCGTTGGGAGCTTGGGGCCGATCTCCCTGGAGGAGGGCCATTATCTCTACTGCGGCTCGGCCCAGGCCGGTCTGATGCCCCGATTGGCCCGGCACATGCGTCCCGATAAGAAGAAGCACTGGCACATAGATTTCTTGACCTGCGCGGGGAGCGCCCTGGGCGCACTGGTGTTAAAGGGGGGCAAGGATACGGAGTGCCGGTTGGCCGACGCGGTATCGGATATCCCAGGGGTCGAGCCGGTGGGTCGAGGGTTCGGTTCTTCGGACTGTGGATGCCCTACGCATCTATTCCACGTGAGGAACGATGTTCCGCTCTCCACCGTCCTGGACGTGCTCCGCTCGTCGTTCCCCAATGGAGATCTGAACGGACAATCTATTTAGACCATGTCGGTCGATATTATACTGGGAGAGGCATGTTCGGTTCCAGGAGATCCAAGCTCGAGGCCAAGATCAAGCAGCTCAACGCCCTGCGCGCGGAATACCGCGCCGAATTGGACGAAGCGGAACGCCTTCACAAGAAGCGGGAGATGGGCGAGGGCGAGCTTCAGCGGATCCGCCGGAGATGCCAGGCTAAGATGGATGATATCGCGGAGAAGGTGAGGGCGGCCCGGTCGGAATTGGATTCGCTCAAAGAATGAAGCGCTCCCTTATTTTGTACATCCAGGCATAAAAACAATCTATTTATAGTGGGGACGACCAAGTATATTGTTGCCCGTGGAATGGAGAGGGCAGGACCTGCGGATGCATCTCCGCCCGCCTTCGTCGGCCAAAACGGTCCGCCGTGCGTGAGCGCAGTGAACAGTTGCGTGATCTCGCCGGTTCCCCCCGCGCCCTATGTGCGATCGGCGGGAGATGAAGGGGTGGTCGCCCGAGGAACTTCTCCATTTTGAGGAATGGGTC
>DUJZ01000109.1 GCA_013329565.1 Methanomassiliicoccales archaeon | reverse complement strand
GGGATCTCGGCCATCAGGTACAGCTTGAAGTCGCGGTTGCGCACCAGGCCGACCTCCTTCATCATGGCGGTTATCTGGCGAACCTCGTCGATGGTGCGGACGAACGGCAGCATGACGTGGAGGTTCTTCAGACCCATCTCCTCGCGGACCTTCTTGATGGCCTTCAGCTCGAGCTTGAAGGCCTCGCGGTACGAGTCGGAGACGTAGCGGGAGCAGCCGCGCCAGCCGATCATGGGGTTCTCCTCGTGCGGCTCGAACTTCTCCCCGCCCTCCATATCCCGGTACTCGTTCGTTTTGAAATCTGAGGTGCGCAGGATGACCGGGCGCGGGTAGAACGCCTTGGCCACCATCGCGATGCCGTCCGACAGCTTGTCCACCAGGAACTTCGATTCCCCCTTCTCGATGAGCGCGCAGGGGTGCTCCTGTATGTACGATGTGAACAGGAACTCTATGCGCATCAGCCCGACGCCGGACACCGGGAGCTTGGAGACCTCCTCGGCCTTCTGCGGGATCGCCAGGTTCACGTACACCTTGGTGCCGGTGACCGGCGTGGATGCCGCCACGGTCACCGTCGCCTTCTCCTCCTTCTTGGGAGCGGCGATCCCTTCGTAAACAACGCCCATGCTGCCGTCGACGGTGATCTTCTCGCCGTCCTTCAGCAGCTCGGTGGCGTGCGATGCGCCAACTATGCAGGGGATGCCCAGTTCGCGAGCGACGATCGCGGCGTGGCAGGTCATTCCCCCTTCGTCGGTGACGATGGCAGCGGCGCGGGTCATGGCCGGGACCATGTCCGGTGAGGTCATGGCGGTGACCAGCACGTCGCCCTTCTTGACCACCTCCAGGTTCATCTCGTCGGAGACGATGCGCACCGGACCGCCGGCGACACCGGGCGAGGCGCCCAGTCCCTTCAGCAGGATCTTGGCGCTCTGCCCCAGTCCGTGGTCCTGGGACTTGCCGTTGGTCTTACCGCCATTGGATGAAAGGGTGGTGACGGGACGGGCCTGCACGATGTACATGACCTTCTCCTCGATGCACCACTCGATGTCCATGGGACGGTCGTAATGGGCCTCGATGTTGCGGCCTATCTCCCCTAGGGCCAGTATCTGTTCGTCGGTCATCTTCTGGGCGTTTTGCATCTCCTCGGGGACGTCGGCCTTCTCGCACTCCCCGTCCCTTCCGCGCACCAGCTTCCAGGTCTGCTTGGCTATGCGCTTATTGAGTATCTTGTCGTGGAACTTGTCCACTACGTAGGTATCGGGAGTTACCTTTCCACCGACCAACGCCTCGCCCAGACCGTAACCGGCCTCGATGATTATGTGAGGCATCTCCGAGTTGGGATCGACCGTGAACATGATTCCGGAGATCTCGGAGTTTATCATCTTTTGAACCACGACCGCCAGCTTCACCTTGGAATGCTCGAAGCCCTTGGTCACCCGGTAGTAGATGGCGCGAGGGGTGTACAGGGAGGACCAGCACTTGCGGACCTTGTCCAGCAGCTCCTCGGGACTCTCCACGTTGAGGTAGGTGTCCTGCTGTCCGGCGAAGCTGGCCGTCGGAAGGTCCTCCGCGGTGGCACTTGAACGTACGGCCACCAGACCCATCTTCTTGCCCTTGAACATGGCCTTGTGCGAGGCCAGCACCTGTTCCTTGAGGTCCGTCGGTATCTCGACCGTATCGAAGAGCTCCCTTATCTTTACGGAGGCCTCCTGGAGGGACGCCTCGGAGCTGGCGTCCACCTTTGCCAGCAGGTCCTTGACGCGTTCCCCGATCTTGCTGGTCTCCATGAAGTGATCGTACGCCGCGGTGGTCAGAACAAAACCGGGAGGAACGTTGAAACCGGCCGCTACCAGCTCCCCCAGATTGGCACCCTTGCCACCGGCGATGTCAATGTCGTTCTTGCCTAGGTCAGATATGCTCACTATCCTTTTCATGGGTTGTTTCACCACTCTAAGAACGTTCGATGCAGGCAAGTTCACAGGGGCCGATGGCCCTTCAATGTCCTAACCCGGGTGGAAAATAGGCGTGGAGTCTATTAATTTTTCTAAGTGCTGAATGAGTCCGATGATAACATTCCGATGTACGTTCGTACCTTGTGTCGAGCAGAATGAATAGAGCCAGCACCTGATCTTCTGCGTTGATCGATGAAAAAACCTGCTCAATTCGGGTGGCGAAAGATCCGATGGGGCCCTTCCGATTTATGATTCCAAAAGGAATTTCCTACGGAATGAGAAGGTGTAGCAGGGTGGTTATCATATAGAGCTTAATAAAATCAATTAAGACAGCGATGATTCCGCAACCGATGTGCGTAACTCGTATTTTCGAAGAATTTACTCTGTTTAGCTATGTGTTTCGTAAACAATTTTCTGAAATGATTTTATATTATAACTATTTAGAGGGAATACCGTGAGAGGAGATGCTGTGAGCACCATTGAGATCAGGTGGCATGGAAGGGGTGGCCAAGGGGTCGTCACGGCGAACGAGATTTTGGCTGGTGCTGCCCTCAAGGAGGGCAAGTTCATCAAGGCCTTCCCGGAGTTCGGGCCAGAGCGTATGGGAGCGCCTATACGAGCCTTTGCCCGTATTTCGGACGAGCCGATCATGGTGCATAGCCAGGTCTACTTCCCCGATGTCGTCCTAATCATAGACGCCACGCTTCTGAAGGGTGGAAAGGTGGTCGAAGGGCTGAAGGAGGGAGGGACGATCATAGCCAACTTCCCTGACGAGAAGTCCAAGTTGATCCAGGCGGTCGGACGCAGCGAGAACGTCTACGCCGTCAACGCCACCAAGATCGCCGTGGAGGAGATAGGAAGGCCGATGACCAACACTGCGATGTTAGGGGCGTTGGTCAAGGTCACCAACGTGGTCAGCATCGATACCATCATCGAGGAGATGCGGAACAAGATGTCCGGCAAGCTGAGCAAGGACGTGATGGAGAAGAACCTTAGGGCCATAAAGCGGGCCTACGAGGAGGTGCAGTGAATGGCCGATAACGGATCTGGTTCCTTAGCCGCCGGCGGCATGATAACCGAGGCCGGCAGCTCCAAGAAGTACAAGACCGGGGAGTGGCGCTCCGAGCGCCCGGAGGTTGACAAGGAGAAGTGCACCAACTGCCTGACCTGCTGGATATACTGCCCCGACAACAGCATCATCGTCGAGAATGAGAAGATGGTCGGTTTCAAGTACACCCACTGCAAGGGCTGCGGCATCTGCGCCAACCAGTGCCCGGTTAAAGCGATAACCATGAAAGAGGAGGGAGTGGAATGAGCGAACCGATGGCTGTCAACGGAGACATGGCCATAGCCATGGCCTGGAAGCAGATCAACCCTGACGTGGTGGCCGCTTACCCGATCACGCCTCAGACCATCATCGTCGAGGCGTATTCCGACTTCGTCGCCGATGGATTAGTTGACACTGAATACGTGTGCGCGGAGTCCGAGCACAGCGCCCTGAGCATTTGCGTCGGTTCGTCCGCCGCTGGCGCTCGCGTCGCTACAGCGACGGCATCCGCCGGACTGGCCTTCATGTGGGAGATGCTTTACGTTTCGGCATCCATGAGGACGCCCATCGTCATGGCGGTCGCCAACCGAACACTGAGCGGACCGATCAACATACACTGCGACCACAGCGACGCCATGGGCGGTCGCGATTCGGGATGGCTGCAGATATTCGGTGAGAACGTTCAAGAGGCCTACGACAACACCCTGATGGCCTTCCGCATCGCCGAGAACATGAAGGTACGGTTACCAATAATGACCTGCCTGGACGGGTTCATCATCACCCATGCACTGGAAAGATTCGAGCTGCTGGAGGATGAGAAGGTGAAGGCGTTCGTGGGACCGTACCAGCCGCTCAGACCGCTGCTGGACGTCAAGACGCCTACTACCTACGGGCCGATAGCCATGCCCGAGTACTACTACGAGATAAAGTACCAGATCGTGACCGCCATGATGAACGCCATGGACGTCGCCCGCCAGGTGATGGCCGAGTTCGCCGAGCTCACTGGCCGCAAGTACGATCTCGTGGAAGGTTACCGCACCGAGGACGCCGAGTACCTCATGGTGGCCATGGGATCGACCGCCGGAACCGTCCGCTTCGTGGTGGACCAGCTGCGGGCCCAGGGCAAGAAGGTCGGGGCCGTGAAGGTCCGCCTCTTCCGGCCGTTCCCGGCCGACGACATGGCCAAGTTCCTGAAGGGAAAGAAGGCCGTGGCCGTGCTGGACCGGGCCATGAGCCCCGGGACCGGCGCCCCGCTGTACATGGACGTTCTGGAGTCCGCTTCCCGCATGAAGGACGCGCCCACGATAAGCAACTACGTCTACGGACTGGGAGGAAGGGACATCATGCCTGGACAGCTCAGCACCGTCTTCGAGGAGATCATGGCCGGAAAGGGAGAGCGCGTCAACTACCTGGGGGTGAGGCTTTGAACCTAAAGCAGCTGAGCCACACCGAGGAGCGGCTGGTCGAGGGACACCGTCTCTGCGCCGGTTGCGCCGAGCCGATCATCGCTCGCCAGGTGCTCATGGCGACCGACAAGCCCGTGGTGGTCGCCAACGCCACCGGGTGCTTCGAGGTTTCCACCAGCATGTATCCGTTCACCTCCTGGAACGTGCCGTGGATACACACCGCCTTCGAGAACGCGCCGGCCACCATGAGCGGCGTCGAGGCGGCGTACAACTCGCTGAAGCGCCAGGGCAAGCTGGACCAGGAGGTCAAGTTCATCGCCTTCGGCGGTGACGGTGCGACGTACGACATAGGCTTCCAGTCCCTATCGGGCGCTATCGAGCGCGGGCACGACTTCCTGTACGTGTGCTTCAACAACGAGGCGTACATGAACAC
>DUJZ01000045.1 GCA_013329565.1 Methanomassiliicoccales archaeon | reverse complement strand
GGGGAGATGATCACCGCACCTTCCCCCAGGCGGGGAGTCGTGTTCCAAGAATCCAGCCTGTACCCCTGGATGACCGTTCTGCAGAACGTCACCTTCTCGGTTCAGGGATCCCTGGACAGGCAAGGCAAGGAGACCAAGGCCATGGAATACCTGGAGATGGTCGGCCTCTCCGAGTTCGCCAATGCCCGGCCGAACGAGCTGTCGGGAGGAATGAAGCAAAGAGTGGCCATAGCCCGCACTCTGGCCATGGGTCCCGACCTGCTGCTGATGGATGAACCGTTCGGCTCTTTGGACGAGCAGACCCGGCGGAAGCTGGACAATGAAGTTCTTTCCCTGTGGAAGAAGGAGAAGAAAACAGTGGTCTTCGTAACCCACAGCATCGACGAGGCCCTCATACTAGGCACCAGGGTGGTGCTGATGTCCGCCTCACCGGGGAGAGTCAACCGCGAATGGAACATCGATCTTCCCTGGCCCAGGGACCCCCTCTCCCAGTTGATCACGGAACTGAAGGGGCAGATGATGGGGCGGCTCCAGACCTGCTCCTGCGCGGTCGGCGCGCCTCAGCCCTCTTTCATAAGAATAGACGTTCCAAAGGAGGATTTGAAGCAATGAACACGAAGATTGTAGCCCTGGTGGCGGTTATCATCATCGTATCGACCGCGGTCGGAGCGGCCTTGTTACTGCAACCCCAGGACGAGGAGGTGAGCATCAGCGTGGCGTACTCGGAGAAGGTGAACTACGAGACGCTGATGGTGGCCAACGCCAACGGATATTTCCAGGACGAGGGTGCGGACGTCGAGGTCAAGCTGGTCACCGGCGGCATCGAGGCGGCCACTGCGCTGATCACCGGAGCGGTGGACCTGGCGGCCATGGGCGACGCCCCGGCCGTCCAGCTGATCAGCCAGTCCCAGGGGGCGAAGATCGTGGCCAGGCTGGCGGGCGGGGAAGGCATCCACCGTTTCATCGCCTGGAACGACGTTCAGGAACCGAAGGACCTGGAAGGCAAGAAGCTGGGCATACAGCAGACCTCCAGCACTCATGGGGCTTTCCTGCAATGGGCCGAGGCGAATGACGTTAACGTAAAAAACATCACATTCGTCTATCTGAACCCCAGGGACATCCCGCTGGCCATGCAGAGCCGGCAGATCGACGCCATGGGCGGTTCCGAGCCGTGGGCCGTGAACACGGAAAATCTTTGCGGCGACGACGTTCATGAGCTGGGTAACTCATCCGGACTGGGAAGCACCTTCCCCATCGTCCTGGTGGCCTCTGAGAGGGTTTTGGATGACAAGCCGGAAGCCATCAAGGCAGTGCTGAAGGCCTTGGACCGGGGGAACGGGTTCATCAAGAGCAATTGGACCGAAGCAATGGAGATCTGCGCGGGACGCACCGGTCTTTCAATTGACGACCAATCGCGGTGCAGCGGGTTCCAGTTCTACGAGCTTGGTTTCAACGGAACGGACGTTGAGTCGATGAACATGACCGCACGCAGCATGATGGACTTCGGGAAGATCTCGCAGATGCCGGAGGTGATGGCGCACGTGGACCTTTCTCTCATGCCAAGGGATGGGGAGGCATGAACGGCCGGGAGAGGTTCCTGACCGCGTTGCGTCGGGACGTTCCAGACGCCCCGCCGGTGTTCTTGCGCGACCTGACCCTTGCCCTGGACGAAACCGGTTACTCGACCCCTGAAGTGTGCTCCGGCCAGTACGATGCGGAAAAGTCCGCGGATTCGGTCATCGCCCTGCATCGCCGCCTGGGACAGGACGCGATGGTGGGCTGCGTTCATTACGTGGGGATGGAAGTGGAAACCCTGGGCGGAAAGGTCAGGTTCCCGGAGAACGGTATTCCGAGCGTCATCGAACATCCTTTCCAGGACCCTGGATCCGAACTTCCTGACCTGGACCTTGAACGAGTTCCGACGTTCCAAAATGTCGCAAATAGCTATCGGCTGGTATCAGAGGCCATCGGCAGTGAAACGGCGATGGTTTGCAATCTTGAAGGTCCCATCACCAAGGCCGCCCTCCTGCGGGGGATGGAGAACCTGGCCCTGGACATGTATCAAGATCCGACGCTCGCCTCCGCCTATGTGAGCTACGCCACAAGGCTGGCAAAGGACTATCTGGAGTTCGTTGGTAAAAAATCGCGATTGGACTGCTGCTTCGTCGCCGCCGCGTCCGATAATCCTGACATCTTCGGACAGGAGGCGTTCCTGAAGCACTCCGTGCCGAACCTGGCCAGGATACGGGAGGCATCCCGGACCTTGGGGCTGCCAACCGTGTTCCATCCTCATGGTGACCTCAGCTCGGAAGGCAACCGTCCGCTCATCGAGAATATGATAGGGACCGGGGTGGAGGGGTTCCAGTTCGCCGAAGGGAACGACCATTGCGCTTTGAAGGAACAGTGCGCGGACCGCATCGCGCTCCTTGGAGGTATTGATGCCTTCACCACCCTGCTCCTCGGACCTCCGGAAAGGATCGAGCGGGAAACGCGAGCGTTCATTAATGATTTCCATCCCTGGGACGGCTACGTGTTCATGTGCTCCTGCTCCCTGCACCGGGGGATGCCGATGGGGAACGTGGAGCATATGGTGCGCACTGTCCGGGGAATCACGAAGAAAGAAATATGAACCCTGGGCTGTAATATGACCAGTCGATGCCTTCTCCGGACGCCGCCGACAAACCGCCTTGGCTGAGGACCAGGGCCTGCGTTCCACGTGGTGCGAGCGTTCGCGGGGAACTGCTAGCCGGCCAATTGCGAACGGTTTGCGACTCCTCCCGCTGCCCGAACCTGGGGGAGTGCTGGGGGAAGGGTCACGCCACGTTCATTGTTCTGGGGGACAGGTGCACCCGTTCCTGCCGGTTCTGCGCGGTGCCCTCCGGGAAACCTTCCGGAACAGACTTGGACGAACCAGGGCGGATTGCCGAAATCGTTAAGCGCCTCGGGCTCCGCCATGCTGTGGTAACATCGGTCACCAGGGACGACCTGTCGGACGGCGGGGCATGTATCTTCGCCGAGGTGGTACGGGAAATTCGATGGAACAACCCCGGGACCACCGTCGAGCTGCTCATACCCGACCTGCAAGGAGATCGCCGGGCATTGGAAACCGTTCTAGGATCGGCCCCGGACGTGCTCGGCCACAATCTGGAGACCGTTCGTTCATTGCAGTGGATAAGGGACCGCCGGGCGTCCTACGAACGATCATTGAGCGTTCTCTCCATGTCCAAGGAGATATCTCCAGGGACGCTGACCAAGAGCTCGCTGATGCTGGGGCTCGGTGAGTCCAGGGACGAGGTCATACAGGCGATGGATGACCTCCGCGCGGCGGACGTGGACCTGCTGACCCTGGGGCAGTACCTTCCGCCGAAGGGAGCGAGCCTGCAGGTGCGGAGATACGTTCCCCCGCGGGAGTTCGAAGAACTCTCCGTTCAAGCGAAACGGATGGGTTTCAAGGGAGCAAGGGCGGGACCTCTGGTCCGTTCCTCTTATGACGCTTTCGATCTGATGACAGAGGCTGGTGCGAGAAGATGCTGACAGATGAATTCGATCCGATGAAGGGCGAGATGCTCCGGGTGATGGACGAGGAGGGGAACGTCGATCCTTCACTGATGCCGAAGTTGAGCGATGATGTCCTCCTCAAAGCGTACCGCAACATGCTGCTCACCAGGATGGCGGACGACAAGGCGGTGAAGCTCCAGAGGCAAGGCCGATTGGGAGCGTATCCACCGAGCAAAGGGCAGGAAGCTAGCCAGCTCGGTCCGGCCATGGCCTTGAAGGAGGGGGATTGGCTGGTCTGGGCCTTCCGGGAGATGGGCGCGCTGCTATGGAAGGGCGCCCCGCTGCAAACGCTTTACCTCTACTGGATGGGCAACGAGCTCGGCAACGTGTATCCGGACGGCGCCCGGATCACGCCTGCGGTGGTCCCGGTCGGTTCGCAGATACCGCACGCGGTCGGGATAGCTTACGCCAGCAAGCTGAGGGGGGAGAAGGACGTCACTCTCGCCTATTTCGGTGACGGTGCGACGTCGGAGGGGGAGTTCCATGAGGGGCTGAACTTCGCCGGGGTGTTCCATACGCCCAACGTGTTCGTCTGCCAGAACAACCAGTTCGCCATATCGACCAGGCGCGAGAAGCAGAGCGCCTCGGCTTCCTTGGCCCAGAAGGCCATCGCCTACGGCTTCCCCGGGATACTGGTGGACGGGAACGACGTCCTGGCCATGTACGCCGCGGCCAAGGAGGCGGTCGATCGGGCCAGGAAGGGCAAGGGGCCGACGCTTATAGAATCATTTACGTACCGTATGAGCGACCACACCACCTCGGACGATTGGCGTAAGTATCGTTCCAAGGAAGAGGTGGCCGAATGGGAGCGCAAGGACCCGTTGAAGAGGTTCAAGGCGTACCTGATCGCCCAGAGCATACTGGAAGACGACGAACTTCTGGTGAAGGAGATGACCGAGATCGTGGAGAAGGCGGCCGCCGAGGCGGAAGCCGTGCCTGCGCCCAGCCGCTCGGATGTGTTCGCCCACACCTACGCCGAGATGCCTCCCTATCTCAAAGGGCAATTGGGAGGTGGCGGTAAATGATGATGAACATGGTGCAGGCCATAAATTCCGCGCTCGCTATGGAGATGGAGCGAGACCCGTCGGTGGTCGTCCTGGGGGAGGACGTCGGCGTGGACGGTGGCGTGTTCCGGGTCACCGAGGGCCTCGTCGACAAGTACGGTGAGGCTCGAGTGATCGATACACCTTTGGCGGAATCCGGCATCACCGGAATGGCCATCGGAATGGCGTTCAACGGATTGAGGCCGGTGGCCGAGATCCAGTTCATGGGCTTCTCGTACCTGACGCTCAACCAGATGATCAACCACGCCGCCCGGATGCGTAACCGGACCAGGGGCAGGATCACCGTACCGATGGTGCTGCGCATGCCCTACGGGGCGGGGGTCAAGGCGCTGGAGCATCACTCGGAGAGCACGGAGGCGCTGTACGCGCAGATACCCGGTCTGAAGGTGATCGTGCCCTCCACTCCTCTGGAGGCCAAGGGATTGCTCACCTCGGCCATACGCGATCCGGACCCGGTGATCTTCCTGGAGCCGACGAGGTCGTATCGCATGCTGAAGGAGGAGGTTCCCGACGGCGAATACCTGGTACCTTTAGGCAAGGCGAGAACGGTGCAGGAGGGGGACGATGTCACGGTGGTGGGATGGGGGGCGATGATACCGCTGATCCAGAGGGCGGTCGCTAACCTCCAGGCGTCGGTGGAGATCATCGACCTGCGCACCATCTCGCCCATGGACTCCGAGACCGTCGTGGAGTCCGTCAAGCGCACTGGAAGGGCCGTCGTCGTTCACGAGGCACCGCGCTCCTTCGGTCCAGGTGCGGAGATCGCGTCACGGATCTATGAAGGGGCGATCCTGAAGCTTGAGGCGCCCGTGGAGCGCGTCACCGCTCCGGACATTACGGTTCCATTGTCGAAGGGCGAGGACCATTATTACGTGAACGAGCAGATGATCAGGGATGGAATAGAACGTACGCTGAGGTTCTAGGTGGTCATGATGGCGACAGAGTTCAGGTTCCCCGATCTGGGGGAGGGGATAGCGGAAGGGGAGGTCAAGAAGTGGCTGGTCAAGGTGGGCGATACGGTGGCCAAGGACCAGTCGATCGCGGAGGTGGAGACGGACAAGGCGGTGGTGGAGATACCTTCGCCGGTGGCCGGAAAGATATTGCGCCTCGACCACAAGGAAGGGGAGCTGGTCAAGGTGGGAGAGGTGCTGGCCGTGATCGGGGAGGAGGGAGAGGCTGCGCAAACGCCGGCCGCGTCCCCTGCGATGGAAGAGGAGCGGCCGCCCTCGGTATCGGTCGTGGGCGAGCTTCCCAGGGAGGAGATGGTGGTGACCTCGGTCACTCAGAAACGCTCCCCAAGGGACGTTAGCGCCATGCCCGCGGTGCGCAAGGCGGCCCGGGACAAGGGCGAGGACATCGCTGCCGTGAAGGCCACCGGTCCCAGTGGCCAAGTGCTGGAATCGGACCTGGGCGTAAAACCCAAGGTCAGGACCGTCCCCAAGTTCGATATCTATGGTTACGTGGACAGGGTGCCCATCCGTGGCATTCGACGGACGACCGCCAAAAGGATGTTGGAATCGCAAATGCGCACCGCCGCTGTGACCAGCATGGAGCAGGCGGACGTGACGCGGCTGGTCGGTATGCGGGAAAGGTTGAAGGTTCCCATGAAGGAGCAGAAAGGGGTGAACCTGACGTACATGCCGTTCATCGTGACCGCCATCGTCAGGGCGCTCAAGCTGCATCCGCTGTTGAACTCCACGATAGACGACGAGCGCGAGGAGCTGGTCATCAAGAAGTACTACAACATCGGAGTCGCGGTAGCGATAGACGACGGGCTGATGGTGCCGGTGATCAAGGCCGCCGATCAGAAATCCCTGTGGGAGCTGGCCGAAGAGATAGCTCTCCTGGCGAAGACGGCACAGGAACGCAAGATCGACCTTGCAGATCTGAAGGGGGGGACGTTCAGCATCACCAACTACGGCGTGTTCGGGGGTACGTACGGAACGCCCATAATCAACTACCCGGAGACGGCGATACTGGGGATAGGAAGAATAATGGACGCCCCAATGGTCGTCGACGGTGCGATAAATGTGCGCAAGGTTCTGCCGTTGTCGCTCACCTTCGACCATCGTGCCTACGACGGGGCGGTGGCCGCCAAGTTCCTGCGCGACCTGGTGCGATTGCTGGAGAACCCGGAGGAGCTGCTGCTCAACATGGAAGGATGATCAGCGCTCGAAGGTCCATTCGTCGTTCCCGTAACGCATCCTGGCTATGAGCTCCGCCCTTGCCAGTTCGTCCGATGTCAGGTCTCCGGCGTACCATTCCCGGTTCATAATGAAGGCGTTGGCCATGGCCGCCTCCACGTACTCCCAGGGGACCTTTCGCTGCTCCCTGACGCTGGTAACCCGTTCCGCCGGGTCGCCGATGGAATGTGAGTCGAGCTTGTCCCTCGGCACCTTTAGCACGGAGAACATCTTTACCCGGTCCAGATCGTAGATCAGCGTGCCATGCTGGACGAACATGCCTTGGCGACGGGACTGGGCGCTTCCGCTTATCTTCTTCCCTTTCACCAGAACATCGTTTATTGGTTCGAAGGTTCCCTCGATGCCGATGAGCTTCAGGGCGTTCACGATCCAGCCGCCTATCTCCCGATAAGCCTCGTTGATGTCGGCGGGCATCATGTCCTCCGGGCAGATGACGCTGTAGGTCATCTCCTGATCGTGGAAGACCGCCCCGCCGCCTGTGCTGCGGCGGACCACGTCGACGCCGAGTCTCCTGCAGCCTTCCAGGTCCACCACCTCCTCCAATTTCTGGAAGCGCCCGACGCTCACCGCCGCAGGGTCCCAACCGTAGAACCGTATCGTCGGACCGGCCACGCGGAAGGCGACCGCCTCAGCGATCGCTTCGTCCAGAGCCATGTTGTAGGCGGCGCCCGCCGTCTCGTAACGAAGCACCCGCCACCTCTTCCTCAGCATCTCAATCCCCTCAGCAGATAGGCCAGGTCCGATGGGCCGAAGCCCACCGCCTGGAACCTGTTCTCTAAAAGAAATTTCGCGATGATCCCTTCCGGGTCGTCGGCCTTCCAGGCATTCTCCTCGATCAAGAAGGACTCCAGACGTTCCAGCCCTTCCTCGGGGTAGAAGAAGAAGTCGCCGCTGATCCTTATCCTGACAACCTGTTCGCCCTGGCACTCGAAGTCCAAGGCCAGGGTCTTTCCTCCGGCGACCCTGACCCGTCTCTCCAAGAGCTCACTCCTTGGCCCAGGCCACGAGCTTCGCCATGTCGATGCGTCCGCAGATGGCCTTGCCGGTGGCCTCGTTGTAGAAGGCGGGAACTCCAAGGTCCCCGCCGCAGGCCGGAGCTATGATGTCGGCGAGAGTACGCATCATCTTGGCGTTCTCCTCGTTGTGCCAGACCTCAAGCCTTTCCAACTTTATACCCGTCTCCGCCTCGAACTGGTCGACCACTGGCGCCAGCTTGCGGCAGTGGGGGCACTCCCTTCCATGGAACCAGATCAGCCTTTTCTCGCTCATTGCGCATCCCTCTTGACGAAAAGCCCGCACCAGCACTCGCCTTCCTCCTTGAAGGTCGGCTGCCTGATGAAGTTGCACGGGCAGATGAGGCTCAGGTCCTTGCCGCGATCGCCGGTTGTGATGCGGCAGGGGCAATATCTCTGCCCTTTTCCCTTGAGGTTCTCCAGGACCCCTTTCGAAAGAAGTTCGACCTCGTCCGGTTTGTCGGTGAGCTTAATGGTCGGGCTCTGATCGGAGAACTGCTTCCAGGCCGCTTGCACCTTGACCTGGTCGTCCAGGGGAGGGTGGTCCTTGCCGATGATCTCCAAAGCCTCGCCGAGGTCCGAGAGCACGAACGCGTTCCTTGCTCCGCAAGTGGGACATACCTCCGGTGGCTTGTTCCCGAGGTGTATGTCATTGCAGACGTGGCATCTCCAAAGCTTCTTCATGTTACCCCATTGTCATACGTAACCCGATAATAAAATGATTTAGGTTCACCATCTCTCGCGATGAACCCTTTCCCCGTCGTAGCGGTCGAGCAGCTTGCGTTCCTCGGCGGGATGGCCGTAGGGGATCAACGAGAACGGGACGACCTCATCGGGAACGCCTACCAGATCGCGCGGCCCGCTGACCCGTTCCTCGATGGGATATATGCCCAGCCGAACCGCGCCGAGGTTGAGCTGCACCGCCATGATCAGGATGTTCTCGGTCGCGGCCGAGCAATCCTGCACCCAGAGGCCGGGGTACTTTTCAAGCGACGGATCGCCGCACACCAGTATGGGCCCCGGCGCACTCCTTGAGCATCTTGGCGTGGGGGTGGAACTCCATGATCCCTTCCAGCGTCCGGCGGTCCTTGATGACCACGTAGTGTCACGGGCGCTCGTTGCCGGCGGAGGGGGCGGACATTCCCGCCTCCAAAAGCTTTCTCACGTCCTTCTCCTCCACGTCCTTCGCAGTATAGCGCCGGACGCCCCTCCTTTCAAGGATCGGGTCCTCCGTCATCGATGTTCCAAGGAAGCCCGGCGAACATATAATTATCGAGGTGGTGCGAAAAATGTATATCAGGCCTCCGGCTACGTAGCATCATGCCGGGGTTCGAAGAGCTCATTTACGCCACCACGTTGCTGTTCTTCATCTTCGACCCGTTCGCCGCAGTTCCGATGTTCATAACCCTGACCAGGGACCAGACGCAGAAGGAGCAGATGGTCAGCGCCAACAAGGCGGTGCTGATGGCTGGCATACTCTTCGTCATCTTCGCCCTGATCGGCACCGAGCTTCTGGCGCTGTTCAGCATCTCGGTGGACGCGTTCCGCATCGCTGGCGGGATAGTGCTGCTCCTGATGGCCATGGAGATCATCTTCTCCCTGCAGATGAGCAAGAAGGAGGAGACCAGCGTGGCCTGGGTGATAATAGCCACTCCGCTGCTCAGCGGCCCGGGAGTGATAACCACCGCCATCCTTCTCGTTGACCTCTACGGCCACTTCACCGTGCTGATCGCCGGAGTAATAAGTCTGGCCATAACCTGGGGCATCATGCGCAACTCCCTGTTCATATCCCAGAAGGTCGGGAACAACGCCATCGACGTGTTCTCCAAGATCATCGGGATGCTGCTGGCTGCCATGGCCGTGGAGTTCATCATGCGCGGTGCGGTGGACTACGTGCTGCACAGCCTTGACCTGGGCCTCACGCTTCTCCCGCTGTGATGCGATCAAGCAAAGTTTTTTATCATTCGCGCACGAACGAGGTGCTAGGATGTCTATGGCCGACTGCAAGAAGTGCGACAATAGCCTCGACGCTATCCAATTGGACGAGACCCCCAAGCTGCTGGTCAAGGGAAGGGAGATAGGAATCAACGCCCTGGACGATATAATGAAGGACGTCCGCTCCCGCGAACTTAAGGGGTCAGAGCTTGGAGCGGCCTTGCTTAACGAGGTCAAGCGCCTGGACTACGTCCCGCCGTCCATGGAAAAGGATTATCAGGCCGCACTGCTGCAGGACTATCAGCGCCGCTTCGGCTGAAACCCGTTCCTAATTCCGATACTCGAGCGATCACATGACGAAATGCACCATATGCAACAGCGACGGGCATCCGGCCAGTACCGGACCGGTGAAGATGTCGGCCGTTTCCGGCGGAGCGGACCTGCGGTTGGAGATAAACGAGGCGCACCTCCGGGTGCTGGACATGTCGGTTCACCTTCTTGGTCACGTCAACGCCTACCGCGCCCTCTCGGAGCTTCCCGATTACCTTGGCAGGAGAAGGACCAGGTACGCCATGGTCCTGGTCATGCTTGACGAACTGGCGCCGTTGATGGAGCTGATGAAGGAGTGCGAGCGCGGGATCACCGAGCACTCCGCGGAAGTGTCCATAGACGGTTTCTTCTCCCCTCAGAACCGGAAGGAAAGGGTGGAAAGGGTGCTGGAAGAGATAGGCAAATCGGAAGTGCTGTTCCTGAAGGTCAAGAATAACCTGGGACGCGAACCGTCATCCATCGATTTCACGGTCTTCAAGGACCAGTTCCGCCGGACCGACGGGAACCTGTTCCCCACGGTGGAGAAGGTTCTCCGGTACGACTGGACCTGCCAGGACGATGGAGTGCCTGGCGACGAAGAGATCGAGATGCTGTTCATGGCCATCGAGCTCACCGTGCGCGGTGCCGCGGAGTTCAGCCACCAATGGGCCATGGCCAACGAGTACGACATCGATTTCAAGCTGGAGACCCGCTACTGCAAGGACGGGGTGGACAAGCGCAAGGAAAAGGGTTATTGGGTCAAGACGCCCCTATGAGATGGCATGGCCGGTGACATCAAGGACGTCAGCGACGAGCTGTTCCTGGACCTGTTGCGCAGGGAAAAGCGCTTCATCGTGCTGGAGTTCTGGTCCCCTGGGTGCTCCGTCTGCAAAGAGGTGGAACCGGAGGTCGTGAAGGCCCAGAAGGATCTGGGGCCGGACACGGTGTTCATGAGGATCAACACCGACCACAACACAAAGCTGGCCTCCAGGTACCAGATCGCCGGCACACCGACCTTCGTCTACTTCTGCAAGGGCGAGAGGATCGGCGGCGCCGTCGGTTACATCAACGCCACGGTGCTTCGGAACACCGTAAGGGACCTCATACGGCATTCAGCGTCCTGCCCTCCGGGGAAACGCGTCAGCTACGAGATGGATGGCTACGGCTGAGCCTTTATCTAATACCGCATCAATCACCCCTTCATGTGGCAAGCCCTGTCCGTCGAGTCCTGGAAGGCCCGGGGACGCTCCGACCTGAGCAAGGTCTTTCCGACCGTCAGCGACATCATAGAGCAGGTGCGAAGAGAGGGAGATCCCGCCATCCTCAGGCTCACCGCCCGCTTCGACAAGGTCGAGCTTTCCGATCTCAGGGTGAGCAGGGCGGAGATAGACGAGGCTTACTCGGAGGTCGACCAGCAATTACTGGACGCGTTGAACTTCGCCCGGACGCGGATCGAAGCATATCACCGGAAGCAGCGCCCGGAGGACGTGACGCTGTTCAAGGACGGGGAGAGCTCCCTGGGCTGGAAGTACTCGCCCCTGTCCTCGATGGGCATCTACATCCCGGGAGGGAAGGCCTCCTATCCCAGCACGGCGCTCATGTGCGCGGTGCCGGCCAAGGTGGCTGGCGTTCGTGACGTCATAGCGTGCACGCCCCCGCCGATACACCCCCTGACGTTGGTGGCCTTGGACATGGCCGGAGTGGATACCATATTCAAGTGCGGCGGCGCCCAGGCCATAGCGGCCATGGGGCTGGGGACGCAGAGCGTGCCCAGGGTCCAGAAGATCGTCGGTCCCGGGAACGTCTACGTAACGGCGGCCAAAGTGCTTCTGCGCCAGGAGGTGGAGATGGACTTCCCGGCCGGACCCAGCGAGATAGTGGTTCTGGCCGATGGAACGGCTAGACCGGAGAACATTGCGGCGGACATCCTGGCCCAGGCCGAACACGGTCCCGACTCGGCCTGCGCCCTGGTCACTGACGACCTGGACCTGGTGAAGAAGGTCGGAACGATCATAATCGATAGCGTTCAAAAGAGCGATCGGCAGGAGCTCATCCGGTCATCTCTGAAGAACAGCGGCTACATCATGGTAAAGGATATGATGGAAGGAGTGTCGGTATGCAACGAACTGGCGCCGGAGCACCTTTCCGTCCAGACGTCCGATCCCCTTTCCATTCTGCCGTTCATCGAAACGGCCGGTGCGATATTCCTTGGTGATAACTCGCCGGTCGCTTGCGGCGACTACACCACCGGAACGGACCACGTCCTGCCGACGGCCGGGAACGCCGCGGTGCACTCCGGTCTGGACGTATTGCACTTCATGAAGCGCTCGTCAGTGCAGATGCTAGATATGAAAACACTGGAAGAGCTGGCGCCAGCGACCGTGCGGTTGGCTGAGACGGAAGGTCTGCACGCGCACGCCGAATCGGTGCGCGTGCGTCTGAAAAGATAAAGGGATGGTCCTCAGACCATCTTGGTGCCAGCGTAATGGTTGGCGCTCTGGTTCCAGACCTCCTTGACCTCGAACATCCATACCCCGCTCGCTTTCATGCCCGTCTTGGCCAGCTCGGCGTTCATGCCCTCGAAGATCGGTCCGGACGTGGCCAACTCCTTGACCTTCGCCCTGATCTCGTAGGACTGCCCCTTGCTTCCGGCGAGTATGGAGACCATCTCTCCCCTGGACTTCATTCCTTCCAGGTTCTTCCCGGTGCGCTTCATCAGGACCGCCCCGATGACCACGGTGTCCGGGGCCGGAGCCATGATGCTTCCGGCCTGGATGATGTGAACGTCTCCCTTCTCCGATTTCGTGGCAATGACCCTCACCGACGCGGGGTCGTTGAGGATCTTCATGACCTCATCCGGTATCGCTACCATGTTTTTTCACCTGTAAAAGAAATGCGAAACAGGCGTTATAAACCATTGCAACAGAAATATGACCCAGAAACAGCTGGCCCAGATCGGATAGCCAGTGCGCCGTAGCGATTGCCATGACCATTTGGGTTATTAAAATGACCTCGAGGCCGGAATGCAACCCCGGTCGCGCATGATCCTTATGGCGGAGCGCACCGCCTCCTCGGTCTTGACCTCGACGAGCACGGACATGTGTTTGTCGTTCGCCAAGCTCAGATATCGGTCGCACTGCAGCTGACCGGTGAACGGTATCTGATGGTCGCTCCTGCCGTCCCAATCATGGAAGTGCATGTGCCACACCTTGTCGATATGGGAGAGCATGAAGTCCTC
>DUJZ01000005.1 GCA_013329565.1 Methanomassiliicoccales archaeon | reverse complement strand
TCGAGGCTTCGACTCGGGTTCAAATCCCGACGGGAGCACCATATCCTTCTACAATTCTCTTCGATCGGAACGGCATCAGTTCTTAACCTTCCTCCAAGCCATGGCCGCGATCATGGTCAAGAATACGATGTCCAAGGCCAGCACCCAATGCAGCGCGAGCAGATACGACTGGCCGTCGTATTGTGGTTGAACAGCCACGATCCCATCGGTGGTGCTGATATAGACAGTTCCGTCCTCCAAGGTTATGACCCTGGAAACGAAAAGGTCCACCGGCTCGCCCACATCCTTGCTCCAGACCATTTCACCGTTGCCATCCCATCTGATGAGTTTCTGATCATTGAATATCAGAACGCCGGAGCGGTAACCAGTGATATACGTCACCCACCCGTCCTTGCTCCAAAGGATGTTACCGTTGGCGTCCAGCGCATAGTCCTTCTCGCCGACCATGTCACCACAGTAGATCGTGCCGCTCCCATCGACCAGGGTCGAGGAAATCATGTACCCGGAGTTAGGCTGATTGTGCTCCTCGTTCGCCGTTTCATGCAACAGGGTTTTCCAGGCCATCTCACCAGTGGTAAGATCGAAGGCGTATACGCTCACCTCGCAGACATCGTAGTTGATCGGTTCTTCCCTCACCTCGAACCACGTTCCGTCCCATTCGCTACCGTACATCCAATGGTGCTTGTGGTAGCGATCTCTCTCCTCCAATCTATACCCCATACCATCCTTTTCGACGATCAGATCGTAGCTCAAGGTCTCGTTCTGGGCCACGAGCCTCAGCGATCCATCTGCTTCGATGGAGGGAGAGATGTATGTCATGTTCGGGCAAGGATAGGCCATCCGCCAAAGCAGCTGTCCGTCCGGGGATATAGCCATGATCTCGTCACTAGGGCCCATGGAGGCGTAGAACTGGTAATGTTGAACGTACACGGTCCCCTGCTGGTCGATGGTCAATATTCCCAGGCTTCCGTTATCGACCAGGTAGCTCCACTTGTAACCGCTGTCCCGGTCTATCGCGGTCAGGTTGCACCATCTGGCCCCCGAGGTATCGTTCCTGTAGGCCAATTCCTGCCAATCCACCAGGTAGTAATCGCCGTTCGCGCCCAAGGTCAGCCCGGGCTTGGCGTTCGTGTGCGATCTCCATTTCAGGCTTCCATCCGATTCGATGGCCACATATGAATTTCGAGTATCGTTCCAAGAGGTGACACCGTTCTCGAAGGCGATGACCGTCCCGTCCGATTCAACGTATCTCAGCCAGTAAACGAGGTTCTCTTCTCCCCACAACCCTTTCGTCGTATGGCTCCATTTAGTCTCCACCGAATAATCTTCATCCTGCCAGGCAAGTATCGTCACGGACGCGGAGACCTGGGCAAGTACCAACGCCACCACTATGACGATGTCGAATATCCGCTTCTCCTTCATTCTCCCCCCTCCGATTTTACACGAGGTGAAGGGATAATAATCCTTGCGCTAGGATTCGTGATTTGGGAAAGCATCATCGAGTAAAGGCGAATTTGGAAGGTCAATCGTTCACGAACTCGATGCTGAGCGGGATTCCCTTCCTGGTGTTGGACCGGGCGATCATTCCCGCCTCCACCCAGGCCGCCGTGAGCACCGCGGAGGGCGCGAGGCAGTTGGCGCTCATGTCCGACTTTACGAACTCCTGGAATACTTTGCTCTCGACCTTGTCGGTAAGATCGGTCATGGAGAGCGGGCTCAGGCCGTTCAAGAACCTCTCGACCTTGGGGCAGGTGCTGGTCGCCTCCACCATAAAGTCTCCTTCATCCGTCATGCGTACTTCGATGTTCGACCTGTTGTCGCAGGGGAACATGTGATATCGGACCTTCGACGTCATTTGCCCACGCTCTTATCGTTGCAACGGGAAACGTCTTCGAGAACATATAAACCATTTCGAAAATGGTCGAATAACCGAACGTACGCAATCGACCGTTCCTAGAGCAGCATGAAGGTCTGCCATTCTCATCGGACGGTGAACGAAAGACGACGATCTCATCCCAGCGTCACCTTTTCATGCTCCGGTCTATGGATGTAGCGAGGTTAGGCGCCTTGGAAAAGGGTCTGCCCTTGTCATCAACAAGACGCCCGCGGACCAGGAACACTTGTCCCTCCGTAATCATCCTGATGGTCTCCATCAGCAGCGGAACCTCCCGGCTGCGCTGCCTTTCCCTTAGCGCCGAAGCCAGCTCCTCCTTCGAGGAGAACTTTTTCCTGAGATCGTCGATGCCGAACTCGTCGTAGGCCACCGTCGCCCCTCTATCCAGCTCAGGCGTGCAGACGTGCACCATCGAGCCGTACGTCGTGTCATCGCTCTCCGCCACCCGGCGCACGATCTCCTCCCAGGTGCCCTGGTAGGTTCCCGGTAGCGCAGGGTGCAGGTTGATGATGTCGTACTTCGAGCAAGTATCCGGATCCAGGATGAGCATGTATCCCGCCAGCACCCCGAAGTCCATGGGATGCTCCGATATCTTCTCGCGCATAACCTTTCCGTAAGCGACGCGCCAGGCGTCGAGGTCCTTTCCTTTCAGGTCGTTCCGGAAACCGTCCGAAGGAAGTATGATGACCGGCACTCCATCCTCCTCGGCCATGGCGATTAGCTTTGCCCGGTTCGGATTGTCCTTGACCTCCCTGTTCAGGAAGACGAACGCCAATTTGGCGTCCATCTTCCCGCTCCTGATCATGGACCTCATGGTGCTGAACAGTCCAAGGGAGCCAGGCCCTCTTCCGGTGGTGAACCAGCCTATGCGCTTCATTCCATTACCCAATCAGTTGCTAGGACATATTTATTCGCGCCTCAGGCTCAGAAACGGTCCAAGGTCCCCCTGCTTCTGGCCAGGTGCTCGAACCAGCGGAACATCATGTATCCGGCGATCATGACCACGAATCCCACGAGCAGTTCCATGCCCAGCAGTCCGGACAGTTCGCTTATCGACGCGCCCTCCACGGCCATCCTGGCCGCCTCCGTTCCGTAGGTCATCGGTATGGCGTAGGAGAGCGGCTGCAGGTATCCCGGAAGGTACGAGACGGGGAAGTTGACCCCGCAGAGCAGCAGCCCGATGAACAGGAATACGTTGGCGATGATCATGGACGTGCGCAGGAAGAGACCAAGCGAACTGAGCATCAGCCCGAAGCCGGTCATGGCGAAGGTGGTGACCAGTATGACCACTGCCAATCCCAGGTAATTAGCCTGGGAGAAGTCCACGTTGAAGATGAGCGCGGCATACATGAACGCTATGGTCACCGTCGCCAGACCGTTCGCGATCTGGAACGCGGCCCTTCCAACGAAAACGGAGAAGCGGTTGGCCGGGGACACCAGCAAGTTCTCGATGGTCCCCTGGTTCTTCTCCTCCCCGGTGATGTTGCACACCGCGAACACGCTGACATAGGCCAAGGACTGAAGCGCGTTCCCGATGGCCACGAACTCGATGGTCACCTCGGAGTTGTTGACGAACTTGGCGACGTAAACGAAGAAGGCGATCTGGAACAGGGACATGCCGAACAGCTGCATGATCCACATGGCCGGGTTGAGCCAGGAGAATAGCGCCCGCTTCGCCAGCACCGCCGAGCTCCAGAAGACGCGCAATGGATTGTTCACGTTCTCGTTCATGTCAGTACCTCATCAGGTTGGCGGTCTTGCGCGCCCGGTGGTCCACGGCCTGGTAAAGCCAGATGGATATGGTCAGATAGAGCACGGACAGTATCGCCATGTACAGTATGTCCCCCCAGTATCCGGCAGCGAAGCCGTCCGCATAAGCGGGAAGGGCGGCGTACCTTATCGCGTCGATGCCCCATGTCGGACCCAGGCTGTATGAGAGCGGATGCGTCCAGTAGGGCAGCAGGAATATCGGGAACATGCTGCCCGTTCCCACGTAAATAGGGAACTCCAGCCCGTTGGTCAGCACCTGCGCCGAGCGCGTCAGAACGAAAGCGGCGCTGAACAGCATGCCCAGTGCTGCCAGCGATAGTAGCGTTAAAACGAAGGCCAACATGAAGAGCCAGAAGTCGGCCACCTCCAGCGGGGTCTGGAATATGACCATGGCCGCCACCAGGACGAAGAGGCCGTTGACGATGCCGACGAAAGCGTTCCAGATGGTCCTGCCACCGATGATCCAGATCAGCGGGCTGGGCGCGGAGAAGATGGCATCCACCGTCCCCCACCATCGGTCGGATTGTATCGAGAAACCGGAGGCGTACAAGGTGTTGCCCCACATCCCCATCATGCCCCCGCCCAGCACTGCGTATAGGACCGCCTCCGGGCTCGGTTCGCGGTAGAGCATGAGCACCACCATCGCCAGAACGAACGGGGCGATGATGTTCGGGATCAGCCATTGCGGCTCGGCCAGGAACATGGCCGCCTGGTGCCGGAACGAGGCCGCGGTCGCGCGAAGCCTAGGCATCTTCCCTCACCAGCCAGAGGTAGGCGTCCTCCAACGTGGGTTCCTTCACCTTCATCCCGATGACCTTGCGGTCCTCCAGGAGGTGGGCGACCTTCGACAATAGCGAAACGGGATCTCCGACCTGCACCCGCATGGTCTGCTTGTCCTCGCACATGTTCGCAGTGACGGTCCGAACGCCGTCCAAGGCCTTCAATGAATCCAGGTCCCTCTCGGTGATGCCGAACCCCTCGACCTCGATGACCGAGGTGTCCTTGACCAGGGACTTCAAACCTTTCGGGGTGTCCAGGGCCACGATCTTTCCGCGAGCGATGACCCCGATGCGGTCGCAGAGCTCGTCCGCCTC
>DUJZ01000172.1 GCA_013329565.1 Methanomassiliicoccales archaeon | reverse complement strand
GTCGTGGAGCGCGGCGGAACCGCCATAATCCCCTGCTTTGCGGTAGGGCGTATGCAGGAGGTAATGATGGTCCTGAAGGACCTCCCCTACGACATGTGGGTGGACGGGATGGGCAAGACGGTGAACAGCATGTACACCGACCACCAGGAGCACCCTTACCTAAGGAGCATAAGGGAGTTCAAGGCCGCCAAGCGCAGCTTCAATCCGGTGCGCACGTCCTCCGCTCGCGAGAAGGCTAGGCAGGGGCAGGTCATCATCACCACCTCCGGCATGCTGGACGGCGGTCCCGTGCTGCATTACCTGAAGGACCAGAAGGACAACGACAAGAGCGCGGTCATGCTGGTCGGCTACCAGGCCGAGAACTCCAACGGTCGGCTGCTGAAGGAGGAGGGCAGGGTCGAGACCATCCAGGACGGTCCAATGAAGATCAGGTGCGAGGTCATGACCTTTGACCTGTCGGCCCACGCGGACCACGACCAGCTGCTGCATTTCATCAAAGGCTGCCAGCCGGAGAAGGTCGTGCTCATGCACTCCGACAACCGCGAGGAGCTGGCCCAGGACCTGGAAGGAGACTACGAGGTCCTGATGCCGATGCCCGGGGACTACTTCGAGCTCTGAGGGCATCCTTAATAAGACCCGAAGGGGATTCGGCAACATGGACCTCATCGACCTCTACCTGCAGGAGGACCTGGGACAGGGCGACGTCACCTCCCAGGCCCTGGTGGACGACCGGGACGGCCGGGCGGTCATCACCGCCGGGCAGGACGGCGTTCTGGCTGGAGCGGAGGAGGCGGTGGAAGTGTTCCGTCGCGTCGGATGCTCCTGCCAGGTCCTGGCGAACGACGGCGAGAAGGTGGCCGCCGGGCAGAAGGTCCTGGAGGTCGGGGGCCCTTTGAAGGGACTGCTGGCCGGTGAACGTCTGGCGTTGAACTTCCTGATGCGCATGAGCGGCATAGCCACCCTCACCCGCCAGGTGGTCGATTCATGCCACAAGGCCAACCCGAACATCGTCATCGCCGCCACACGCAAGACCACTCCCGGCTTCCGCCGTTACGAGAAGAAGGCCGTCAGGATAGGCGGCGGGGACCCGCACCGATTCGGGCTGGACGACGCGTTCCTGATCAAGGACAATCATCTGACCGTCGTGGGAAGTGTATTCAAGGCGGTACGAAGAGCGCAATCGTTCAGCTTCGGCAAGAAGGTGGAGATAGAGGTGGAAGATATCGATGCGGCCAAGGAAGCGGCCAGGGCCGGGGCGGACATCGTCATGCTGGACAACATGACGCCGACCCGGGCCAAGGAGTGCTACCTGGCGATAAAGGGGATCGACCAGCGCATCACCGTGGAGGTCTCCGGCGGGATCACGCCGAAGAACGCCAAGACCTACGCTCACTACGCGGACGTGATATCCATGGGCGCCCTGACGCATTCGGCTCCGGCGATGCATCTCTCCATGCACATCCTGAAGTGATCAGTACCTCACCGGCGGCGTCATCTTGTTGTAGTCATCGGCGCAGCGGTAGGCGTCGTAGATCTGCCAGATGTAGATGATGAAGGCCAGGATACTGACCGCGACGTTGAAGGCGAAGAACCCGGCGAAGCTGAGGTCCACCGGGTTCATGATCAGGAACAGCGGGACGATCGACACCACGCTGAGCAGGCCCAGGAGCAACAGTATGCCGATGCCCCGGCCGATCTTCCCGCAGTAGATCTGCCCGACGCCGGGAACGATCACCGAGAGGATCACGGCCAGTATGGCCTCCTTCTCGTCCTTCCGGTAGGTGTAGGACATGGTGGTCTGATTGCCCTGGCTGTAGCTCTGGAAACCCACGCTCAAGGGAGCGCCGCATCGGTCGCAGAACCGAGCGCCCTCCTTGGCCGGGCTTCCGCATCTTGAACAGAACGCCATCGGAACTTCCCCGGGACGCCCATATTTTTCCCTCCTTAAGGAAATTTCGAAAGGGCTTTATCTGTAGGGGACGGTGGCCGCACCATGGACTTCTCTAAGTACGAGTGCCAGTTCTGCGGCCGGCCGGCCAAGCAGTACGTCTTCGCCGCCTTCTGCTGCGAGAGCGAGGACTGCGTGGACAAGGCCCGCGAGGAGAGGGGCGGTCCCGGCGGACACATGAAGGCCAAGATGCACGGTGATATCGTCAACATCAAGGACGAATGAACGCTGTAGGGGATAGCCTTAAAAACGACCTGCAATAATTTCAGAAGGTCATGCTCGCCAGAATAGTCGGATTCGCCAAGACCTCGCTGCTCGATTGGGACGGCGTGGTCGCCACTACCATCTACCTGCAGGGCTGCAACCTGCGCTGCCCGTTCTGCCACAACCCCGACCTGGTATCCGTTTCTGGGGAAGTTGAGGAAGCACCCTGGGAGGTCCTGGAGGAGTACCTGGCGGACAACTCGGACTTCTTGGACGGGGTGGTGGTCACCGGTGGCGAACCGACGTTGAACGAGGACCTTCCCGACCTTATCAGGAAGATCAGGAAGCTGGGTCTCAAGGTCAAGCTGGATACTAACGGTACTAACCCGGATATGCTTCAGGACCTTTTGCAGGCCGGACTGCTGGATTGCGTGGCCATGGACCTCAAGGGGCCCCTGGACCAGCAATATTCCCAGGTCTGCGGTACGGAAGTGGACCTTGAGGCGGTCAAGCGCTCCATCAACCTGATCATGACCTCCGGCATCGACTACGAGTTCCGCACCACGGTGGTCCCGCACTACCTGAAGCCGGCGGACATCGAACGAATGGCGTCCTACATCGGCGGGGCCAGGAAGTACGCCCTGCAGCGCTTCAAGAACGACCGCACCTTGGACAAGCGCCTGAGCCAGATCGACCCTTACAACGAGGCGCAGATGCTGGGCATGGCCGAGACCGCCCGCAAGTACGTCAAGAAGGTCATCGTGCGCGGCATCTGATAACCGCTGACGAGCACTTTAATAGCCTGTAAGCTCATGGAACCCCGAAAGGCCTGATGGCCAGGGGTCAGGGAGATGGAAGCGGGAGACGGCCGGTTAAAGACGTACATCGAGGGTTTCGACAGGATTCTGGAAGGGGGGGTACCCATCGGACACATCGTCCTGGTGGCCGGTACCCCCGGGACGATGAAGTCGTCCATCAGCTATTACATGCTTTACAATCACGCCATCGAATCCAAAAGGACCTCCGTTTACGTGACTTTGGAGCAGAGCCGGGAAAGCCTCCTGCGCCAGATGGAGAAGATGGGCATGGACATCGACAAGGTCAGCGAGAACCTGAACGTGCTCGACCTATCGATAATCAGGAAGAAGCTCAAGGAGATAGCCGGCGGCACGTCCTGGCTTCATGTTTTCAAGACCTACATCACCAACCTCAAGCAGAACCTCAACTTCGACATCCTGGTCATAGATTCCATGGAGGTCCTGGAGACCATGGCCGAGATCCGCAACCGCCGCACGGACCTGTTCTACCTGTTCGAGTGGATGCGGGACCTGGGCGTCACGGTGTTCCTGATATCCGAGAGCTCCGCCGAGCGCCTGATCGAGGGGAAGTTCGATGAAGGGTACCTATCGGATGGAATAATCACGCTGAAGATGCAGCTCATCCGCGACGTGGAGATGCAACGCCGGATCAGGTGCGTCAAGATGAGGGAGACCAACCACGACCCGTCGTACTATTCGCTTCTGTACAACGACGGCCGTTTCCAGGTCACCCGGGTGATAAGCGAGTGATCTGATGCGTCTCCCTCCCAGCAAGTTCGAATGCCCCCGTTGCGGTTTCGGAGTGCGACCGGGGGACACGCAGTGCGGCCGATGCGGCGAGGACCTGAAACCTAAGGCGTCCCAGCCGGTGCAGGTCAACCTATCCTCGGTGAGGCTGGACCGCGGGAAGGGCACCGAATGTTCGACCGTTCGCATTCGTTCCATCGAGACCATCCAGGTGGGGCGGCCGGACAGCACCATGCAGGTCCGGGCGGACGAGCTGGACAAGCGCGAGAGGGAGCTGCAGGAGCGCGAGCGCCGCCTGAACGTGCTTTCCAACGAGCTCGAGGAACGCGCTAAAGAGCCCCAGGAGAAAAAGGAGCCCCAGCCGAGCGTGGACATGGACGAGGTCCGCCGCCGGCTGAGGGAGGAGCTCACCCGCCACTTCGAACCGGAACTGGAGGCGTTGCAAGCCCAGCTGGATGAGAAGGAGGCCGAGCTGCAGGAAGCCCGGCTCAAATTGCAGATGCTGGACGCCGGTCAGGAGATGGAGGCGGTGGACGAGGCCGAGCTGGCCCGGATCACCGAGGATATCTTCCGGGAACTGCGTTCTCAGGTCGGAGCCCCGCTCAAGGTCGAGGATACTGGCGTACTTCGTACGCACATAACCCGCCTGGACGAGGTGCTCGGCGGCGGCATACCTCACGGCCATGTCGTGCTGTTCAACGGCCCGCCAGGCACAATGAAGAGCACTCTGACCTACACGATCTTGCACCGGGCGGCGATCAACGGTACGCCTGGACTGTACCTGTCGGTGGAGCAGAGCCGCAGATCGATTATTAGGCAGATGGGGCGCATGGGCATGCCCGAGGCGGACACCAACGGCAAGCTCAGGGTCATGGACATGCGCGAACTTCGCCAGGAGATGGCGGAGCACGAGGGCAACTGGCGCGAGCTTATCATGGACTTCGTGCACCGGGAGCAGCAGGCCACCGGCTTCAAGGTCTTCGTCCTGGACTCCCTCGAGTCGTTCAAGGCACTGACGGAGCATTGCTTCTCCCGCCAGGACCTCAAGGACCTCTTCGACTGGTTCAAGTCCCTGGACATCACCGTGCTGGTGATATCCGAGAACATTTCGGACGAGTACGACGAGGGGGACCAGGGCGAAGCGTATCTCTCGGACGGGATCATGGAGATGCTTATGCGGGAGATGACCGATTCCCGGGTGCAGCGCTGGGTGCGCTGCGTCAAGATGCGTGGCGCCAACGTCGACAACCGCTACTACAGCATGTTCCATGACGGGAAGGAGTTCAATATGGCATTACCGCTGGCAAATCAGCCCTTTTAAAAATTAAATTTCAAAAACGGTATTATATATCAGGAATCGCTATATTTCGCCGAGGGATGGGCATAGGTGTAGAACGGGTGAAGACCTACATCCACAACTTTGATGATTACATCCAAGGTGGGGTGCCGAAGGGGCACGTCATTCTGATATCCGGTACGCCGGGAACGATGAAGTCCTCGGTCTGCTACAGCATCCTATACAACAACGCCAAGCAGCACGGTATCCGCAGCGTCTACATGACGTTGGAGCAGAGCAAGGAGAATCTCCTGCAGCAGATGGAGCTGATGGGCATGAACGACCCGAAGGTGCAGGAGATGGTGTACGTTCTGGACCTGGCGACCATCCGGAAGAACGTCACCGAGATGATGGCCAAGGGCTCCTGGCTCCAGGTGTTCAAGATGTACGCCGAGACGGTCAAGAAGGACCTCGGCTTCGACCTGCTGGTGCTCGATTCGTTGGACGTGCTGGAGATGGCCGCACAGATGACCAATGACCGGCGCAACGACCTCTTCTATCTTTTCATGTGGCTGAGAGGAATGGACATAACCTCGTTCCTTATCGCCGAGACGTCGGTGGACAACATCAACGGGGGGCGCTTTGAAGAAGGCTATCTGGCCGACGGTGTCATCTCTTTGAAATTGCAGAGCATCGGGGAGACCGACGTGCAACGTCGAATTCGCGCAGTGAAATTGCGTTCCACCAACCATAAGACCGGCTACTTCTCGCTCATGTTCAGCGACGGCATGTTCCGGGCCACCCAGGTCATAAACGAGTGATGGACGTCCGACCGCTAAACATTTTTATATCCAATTCCCGTTCGCATCGAATACCGAAGGGCTCATGGTCTAGCGGTTATGACGTCTGCTTCACACGCAGGAGGTCGCCGGTTCGAATCCGGCTGAGCCCACCACTACTTATATCCAGACAATTATTTTTTGAATTCAATTCAATCGTTTTCAGCCTTTATAGCTGGCTCGGTCCGAAACATGCAATTGTATGTTTCATTGACCCGGGCGAACGCACGGTCAGCCTTGGCGCGGCAATATTACCGTTCAGTCGTCTTCATCGATGTGTGCCTCATGCTCAACGATACCTGATCTATAGAAACGCCGCCGTCAAGCGCCAGCTGCCCTCCGGTAGGCCGGAGGCCCTTCCACCTGAAGGCGATGCCCGTACGCTTCAC
>DUJZ01000018.1 GCA_013329565.1 Methanomassiliicoccales archaeon | reverse complement strand
GCCATACGCGCCTCGGCAAGAAAACGGGCCGATCGGGTCGAGGAGCTTCTGAAGGCGCTGGAAAAGATCACCGGGTGACCTTCGTCCGTGGAAAAAACCAGGGCAGGTTTTGAGCTGGATCGGGAGCACGTCATCCCCGGTGGGGGAATGGTGGTAGATATCGATATCGAGCCGTCCTACTTCTGGGACCTGTGCAAGCACGGGATCGGCCTGACGGTCCCTGATGATCATTCTGGTCATCGGCCGGGTGCTGGCCCCTGGGATCCTGACGGTCATAGGGGCCATGATCGGGCCGTTGATCGGCCTCGTCATATTGGGACCGGCCCTTGGCCACATCGATCCCTGTCTGGCGTAAGCGGTGTGGGAAATGGGTGCCGATGAAATGATGGTCTCCAGGCTCTTCCGTGGCGTCCTGCTCTCGATGGCGCTCCCTATCGCAGATCTACCGATGCTGGCCATCAACCACCTGTTCCCGCACTGGCTGATGATGGTCATCATGTTCATCATCCACGTGCCGATGCACGGGTTCGTGGGAGCGAAGGTGGCCGAGGTCTTTGAGACCTCTGTGAACTATCAGGAAGACGGAACATTCGGGGAGGGTCGAGATCATATTTCTTGCTAGGACGGTCGCCGTGGCGTCGCAAGTATCATAAGGGCGTCATACTTCCTTTCGCAGGATATCATGCGCTTCATCTACTTCGTCGGCACCGCCGGGAGCGGAAAGAGCTCCCTCATCTACGCTTTCCAGGAATGGCTCACCCTGCAGGGTCTGGACTCGGTCATAATCAACCTTGACCCCGGCGTGGAGCACATGCCGTACGAGCCGGACATCGACATACGCGACTGGGTTCGGGTGGACGACGTCATGGAGGAGTACGGCCTGGGACCGAACGGGGCGCAGATCGTGGCCGCGGACATGATGGCCGTCAACGCCAAGGACCTGGCGGAGTCGGTGGAGAAGTTCCGCACCAACTACGTTCTTGTAGATACCCCCGGACAGATCGAGCTGTTCGCCTTCCGGCAGAGCAGCGAGGTCATCATGGAGGAGCTGGGAAAGGAGGATGCCTGCCTGGTGTTCCTGGCCGACCCCAACCTCTGCAAGACGCCCTCCGGTTTCGTCTCCTCTATCATGTTGGCGGCCACCGTGCACTTCCGTTTCTCGGTACCGTTCTTCACCGTGCTCTCCAAGAGCGACCTGTTGAAGGAGGAGGAGCAGGAGACCATCATGGAGTGGTCCGAATCCCCAGACGCTCTGTACGCCGCGCTCACCGACAAGATCGACACCCGCGCCGTGCTGGGCATCGAGCTGTTCAAAGCCTTGGAGTCGATCGGCGCCTACAAGAAGGTGGTGGCCGCCTCCGCCACTGAACCATCCGGACTGGAGGACATATATGACATGGTGCAGCAGTCCTTCGAGGGCGGCGAGGACCTCTCGAACGATTGATTTAAGTTCGGTGAATCAGGTCATGACCGCATGAAGACCTGGGTCGCCACCTGCCCTGAATGCGGTTCCGCGGACGTCGTGTACGAAGCAGGCATGATGATGGGCCAGAAGTACCGCTGCCAAAAGTGCGGTTATATCGGCTCCTTCGTATTGGAAAAGGAAATAGAGGTTGAGAAAGAGGTTTCAGGCGAACATCACGCCTGACTCGGTGCATTTGGACGTCTCGTTGTCCAGCACCTTGACGATGGCCCTCTCGAAGTCGGCCATGCTCACCGTGTCCCGGTTGTCCCGGATGGCGAACATTCCCGCCTCGGTGCATATGGACTTGATGTCCGCGCCGGTGGCCAGTTCGGTCTTGGTGGCCAGCGATTCAAGGTTCAGGTCGTCCTCCACGCTCATCTTGCCGGTGTGAATGCGGAAGATCTCCAGCCTGGCCTCGTAGCTCGGGATGGGCACCTCGATTATGCGGTCGAAGCGTCCCGGCCGAAGCAGCGCGTCGTCCAGGATGTCCGGGCGGTTGGTGGCGCCGATGATCTTGATGTTGTCCAGCGGGTTGAAGCCATCAAGTTCGGCCAGCAGCTGCATCAGGGTGCGCTGGACCTCGCGGTCGCCGGATGTGGCGACGTCCAAACGCTTGGCTCCTACGGAATCAAGCTCGTCGATGAAGATGATGCTGGGGGCCTTCTCCCGGGCCAGCTCGAACAGCTCCCTGACGAGCCGAGCGCCCTCGCCGATGTACTTCTGAACCAGCTCCGAACCGACGAAGCGGATGAAGGTGGCGTTGGTGTTGTTGGCCACCGCCTTGGCGATGAGCGTCTTGCCGGTGCCGGGCGGGCCGACCAGCAGCACGCCCTTCGGCGGCTCGATGCCCACGCGCCTGTAGAGATCGGGGCGAAGCAGCGGGTCCTCGACAGCTTCCCGGACTTCCAGGATCTGCTCTTCAAGACCGCCGATCATATCGTAGGTGATGGTCGGCTTATCGATTATCTCGGCCCCGGTGACTATGGGGTCGAGTGATTGCGGAAGAACGGACATAACGGCCAGGGTCTGCTTGTTGAGGGCGACCCGCGCGCCGATGATCAGGTCCTCCGATGGAACGTACTCGGAAGTGGTGACTATGAAGTCCGGACCGGTGCTGCTCTTGACGATCACGCGGCCGTCGATAAGAATGTCCTTGATGCTGCCGATGATGAGGGGAGGCGATTTCAACCGCTCCAGCTCGGAGCGCATCCTCTTTATCTCCTTCTGCAGCCGGAAGAGCTCGCTCTCCACGTATCTCTTCTCACCTTCCACCCGCCTGACCTCTTCGAGCAGCTCGCTGTTCTGGCGTTCCAGAAGCTCCAGCTTCTCGACGATCTCGTTGGAGATGGATTGGTCCAGCTCTTCATCCAACAAATGTGGCACCTTCGAGCATTGATTAAACCGCCCTATATATGAGCATTTGCCAAAGCCTATCAAACGATGATCTCGTCATCCTGGGTGGGCTGCTGGAACCGCCTCATTATCTGACCTCGATGATCTTTGGCGGGCAATATCCAGGCTCGCAGATGTCCTTCTTATCCAGCTGCGAGGGGTACAGGACCTTGGTGAACACGAACATGGCCAGCATAGCTCCTATCACCTCCATGGCCATGAACACGATGCCGCTCAGGGGAGCGATGCCGCATATGGCGTAGGTCATCATGCGGGCGAAGGTCACCGCCGGATTGGCGAACATGGTGCTGACGGTCGACACCAGCATACCTCCGACCAGGAAGGCCACGGCCATCCCGGTGGCGTTGCTCTTGCCGCGGACGCATCCGTATATCACGCCCACGAGTATGAAGGTCCCTACGATCTCGGCGAAGAACTGGCTGAAGGTCATGTCGTTCTCCGAGACCGTCAGAAGCACAGGGTTGGTGTCCCAGAACATGAGGTGCACGGTAATCAGGCCAAGGAACGCTCCCAGGAACTGGGCCATCATGTAGTAGGGCGCCTCCCCCTTCCTCATTTCCCCGGTGCGGGACAATGCCAAAGTAACCGCGGGATTGAAATGTGCCCCGGAGATGGGCGCCATACATTCTATCAGGGCGAACAGCACGAAGGCCACCGCCACCGCGTTCACGAACACGGTGACGCCCAATTCCACGTCCAAGGTCATTGGAAGTATGGTGCTGGCTATGGCCACGATCACCAGGAACATGGTACCGATCAGCTCGGCGGTGAACTTCTGCTTCAGGGTCTTCATTGTTTACGCCATTTCATCCCTATGGAAATATTTTGTATATATTTGATTTCATTATCAATTAATAAAGTATAAAATAGAAGAAAGCCATGACCGGAGAGCTAGGTGATGTCCATCTCGGATATGAAGGTACGAATGGTGATCATAGGAGGGTTCCTGGGGGCGGGAAAGACCACTCTCATAACCAGGCTTGCCAAGGAGCTACTGTCCTCGAACGTGAACGTGGGACTGATAATGAACGACCAGGCCGATGCCCTGGTGGACACCCAGTACTCCCGCGCCCTCGGCCTGGATTCGTGCGAGGTCTCCGGAGGTTGCTTCTGCTGCCGCTTCCCTGACTTCATGAAGAACGCGGAGAAACTGATCGACACCTCCCGGCCGCAGATGGTGATCGCCGAACCGGTGGGCAGCTGCACCGACCTACTGGCCACGGTGGTCAATCCTTTGAAGACGATGTACAGCGAGCGGTTCGAGGTCGCCCCATTGATGATCATGGTCGATGCGGCTCGGGCCCTTTCGGACGGCTTCGACAGGAACGATCTGAACGGATACCTGAGGCATCATCAGGTCAGCGAGGCCGAGGTAGTGATAATATCAAAATCAGACCTGGTCTCCCCGGAGCAGTTGGATCGCGTACGATCGGCAATCGAGGGCATCAATCCCTCCATGAGGACCGTGGTGTATTCATCGATGAACGGGGAAGGCCTCTCCGAGATAATCGAGATCGTCAGCGGTCGACAGGTCAGCGACCGCAAGCCCACGGACATTGATTACGCGCTCTACGCTGAAGCGGAAGCGGAACTGGGCTGGTACAACTCGACCATCACCGTCGACCTGGCCCCGCGAACCGATGTCTTCGACCTGGGAAAGCGGTTCCTTGGTTCCCTATCGGAACTGTATCCGGCCGGGGACGTGGCGCACGCCAAGGTCATTC
>DUJZ01000126.1 GCA_013329565.1 Methanomassiliicoccales archaeon | reverse complement strand
CATCTATCCTTGGCAGGGCTCGGTCATCGACCATTCCCCCGCCGACGATTTGCATTTGGCAACTCTAATCGAAATTAATATTTAGGTTATTCGAGAGAACGTGAACCCTAGGGCGGGCCGCTCCCGGCCACAGATCGCAAGATCGACCGCACCATATCCGCGTCAACCGTCGGTAAGCATGGCAGGAAAACGGTGAACGGGTCGATGAGCAACTCCTATCCGTTGCTGAAGCCGTTCGATCTCCAGGCCGAGCGATCTTTCTTAACAGCAGGGATCAGATCGACCCCCCGTCCGATCACTGTGATCGGTCCGTTAGATGATTTTGGAATGCCCTGGGCAAAATGCGCAACCTTTAAAGGGGACCCATCTTTCAAGGGTAGAACGAAATGAAGGGAACGGAAGGACAGCGGGGCCGTTACGTAGCCCTGGTAATAGTGATGCTGGGTGTGTTCATGTCCGTGCTGGACGCGGTCTCCTTGAACATCGCCCTGCCGGCCATAACCTCCTATTTCCACATGGCCGTCGCCGACACCCAGTGGGTGGTGACCAGCTACCTTTTGGTCCAAACCTGCTTCCTGATCATCTGCGGCAGGATAGCCGAGCGGGTGGGCCAGGCCAAGCTCTTCAACATCGGCCTGGTGGTCTTTTCCCTCGCCTCGCTGATGTGCGCCCTCTCCTCCAGCCTGTCCCAGCTCATCATGTTCAGGGTGTTGCAAGGATTGGGCGCTTCAATGATGTTCAGCGTCTCCACGGCCATTGTGTTCCGTCTCTTCACCATCAGGGACCGCGGCAAGGCATTGGGATTCCTCGGCTCTACCGTCGCCGTCGGCGGCATGCTCGGCCCGGTTATCGGCGGCGTTCTGGTGGGAACCTTCGGCTGGCAGTCGATATTCCTCATCAACGTGCCTATCGGCATCTTCGCCGCCGTGGCGGCGTTCAAGTTCCTCCGCTTGGACGAGGTATTGTCGGAAAAGTTCCGGCTGGACATCGTCGGAGCCGCGCTCTGGATCGTGATGATGGCGGCTCTGGTTCTGGCTTTAGGGGATATCGGCAACACCGGCAAGGTCGGAACGAACACCGCGGTCCTGCTGATCGTTCTCCTCGCCACGTTCGTCCTGTTCATCAGGCGGCAGCGCCGCATCGACGAACCATTGCTGGACCTCACGGTCTTCAGGGTCAGGAGGTTCTCTCTTACCATCCTGAGCATGGTCATGTTCTTCATCTCCATGAACATGGTCACCATCCTAGGGCCGTTCTATTTCGAAGGAGTTCTGGTGTACGATCCCATCACCGTGGGGTTCATATTCATGATCTTGCCGGCCATAACCATGTTCGGCTCTCCGCTGGTCGGCAGGATCTACGATCGCAAGCGGATCTTCCCATACACCACGCTGGCCCATCTCATCAGGGCGCTGTCCTTCTTCATGATGGCCTATGGGTTCATGGACACCAACGTCCTCCTGGTTCTGGCGGCGTTCGCGGTAATGGGCGTGGGAAGCTGCCTGTTCCAGACGCCCAACAACGCCGAGGTAATGATGGCCTTGCCGATGAAGAAGAGCGGATTGGCCTCGAGCATACAGGCCACCACCAGGAATCTGTCCTTGGCGGTCGGCGTATCCTTGGCGACCATACTCATGACGCTGATGATGGGGTCCATGGACTATGGTGCGATAGCCGGCGGGCCGCTCGCCGGAGAGCTTTCTGATTCCGTCGCTATCGCCGTGGCCTTTAGCGGGATATTGTCTCTGGTAGGGGCTATAATAGCCCGGCTGGGCGAGAAGGGAATGATTACATCCAAGGCGGACTGAAGCGATCCCGGTCTTCCATATCGCTAGTTCCCGGCAGTTCCCAGTTCATATATGCTCTACAAAGGAGAGTATGATCATCCTCTGCCAGGGTGAGACAAGGTGGAAGGGACCGGGTCATCCAGGTTCATCTCGTTAGGCGCTCTCTTTTTTGCAGTGATCTTGCTGGCTTCCCTTTTCGGTCCGTTCTCTTTCGTCATTTCCGCAGCGGCGGAGACGGGCGGGGATTATGAGTTCGAGCTGATCAACGGCGATACCGAGGTAAAGATCAGGAAATGCCTCGGCCTCTGAGGGGGCGTGGTCGTTCCCGGCGCGCCTGGGCCCTGCTGGTCGTGGCCGGGCTCCTGGGACCGGTCTGGGTCACCGCCATGAAGTTATCCGAAGGCTTCACGGACATCCCCCGGGCGGCCGCCACCTTCGTCGCCCTGTTCTTCAGCATGTACCTTCTCGGCAAGGCGCTCGAGATGAGCATTCCAATGGGCACCGCTTACGCCGTCCGGGTCGGCATAGGGGCGATAGGCGCGCTCGTCGTCGGCGTTCCGCTGTTCAACGAACCCTCGGACATGTTGCGCCCGTTCTTCGTGCTGCCGATCGTCGTCGGCATCGCAGGGGTGCAGGTCGCAGGCAAGTGATCATTGAGCATCAGAACGCTCGAAGAACGGCCTCTCGTCCCTCACCTTCCACCAGGCGTGGACGAACAGCGCCCAACCCATCAGGCTGAGCACGATCCCCACAACCCACACCCACGGCTCGTCCACCAACGGGTTCTTGCCGTTGCCGGTGACGGCGACCGATAGGAACAGAGGGACCAGCATCGCGGACAGCTTCAGCACCACCTTTCGGTCCTCCACGCCCCACATCAAAAGGAGAACGGCAGGCATCATGAAGTAGACCAGGAGGATTTTCGGATAGGTGAGGAAGAACACCATGGTTACCAGCGTCGCGCCCTGCCACAGGGACATCTTCTTCCAGTAGGCGAACAACGAAGCGGCCGCCAGTCCGATGAGCGTCAGCGCGACGCCCGCCCAGCCCGGAAGGCCGAAACCCAGCTCGCCGACGTAGTGCCAGGGGCTGATGGACGACCCGCCGGTCGGCGAGTCCGGATCGCCAAGGAAGTAGTAGGAAAAGGAAGGCAGCTCACCCGGGAAAAGGAGCATGAACGGGACGATCACCAGCAGGGCCAGTATGCCAAAGGTTATCACCATCTTCAACCGCCCTCTGTTATCGCAGTGCAGGAAGGTCCATGGCAGTACGATCACGTTGAACATCTTGGTCAGGACGCCGATGAACGACGCCGCACCGGAAGCGGCCGCTCTCTTCTGCAGCAAGAGCAGCAAAGGCAGCACGAACAGGAAGGTGGTTATCGCCTCGTCCTGCACCCCGAAGCCGAACTCCAACATTCCCAACGGATAGACGAGGTACAGGATGGAGGCGGCCATGGCCTTGCGCTCGTCGATCTCCCTCAGGAACAGGAAGAACGCCATCGCGGTCATCATGGCGAAGGCGGCGAAGAACAGCTGGTAAACCTGCGTCGAACCGCCGGCCAGCTGGGGTATCAGGAACAGGTACATGATGAGCGGCGGCGACTCGGAATAGAAGTCCACGTACGGGATCTTCCCGTCCAGGATGTTCTCCGCTCTGTCGCGGTAGAAGTTCAGGTCCGTGGGGTCGGAGAGCACGTCTCCGAACAGCGGCCTTATCAAAAGTCCGTCCAGAGCGATGACGGTCCCGTAGATGAACAGGCCGAAGATGACAATGGCCAGGAGCTTGCGTTTGAGATCGCCCTGCAACGCCCAATCCAATAGCCGGTCCCCTAGACCGACCTTGCCTTCCCGACCTTCTCCGTTCGTTCCCAACCTACGCTCAGCCTCCCCGGGACGGGCGTCCTGGTGTGACGGCGACCCAATGCGGTTCGTACATATTAGAATCAGCGTTCCTTCCGCCGACCACTTTCGGTCATCCCGGTGGTTAGGGTATATACCAGTGGGCGGTTGGTAGGGACATGAACGCGCCCGAGGTCTTCTCATCCTGCCCATCGTCTAGCGCTACCATGCGGTCATCAATCGTTCCAAGCACAGGCCGCAAAGAAATGGCCGATGGTCCCATGCACCGCCGTCGGAGGCCCATGAGGCGCCTCGACGGTCACGCTTATCAGACGAAACGCCAATAGATGTTCATGGCCAAATTCTGGTTGGACCGCCCCCCGCTCTACGTGCACCGAATCGGTCGGAACGACGATTTCAAGGGCGAACGCTTCGCCACCGTGGACGAGGGGGACGAGACGACGGTGATCTCCCCGGACACCGGGCCGAAGGCCAACGGCCCTTATGCCTGTTTGACCATGGGTCCTTTCGACCTTTCGCTGGTGGGAATACTGGCCAAAGCCTCTTCCGCCCTGGCCGGGGCCGGAATACCGGTCTTCGTCATCTCCACTTACCGCTTCGACCACATACTGGTGCCTCTGGGCCGTCAGGACGAGGCGGTTCGCGCTCTCATGAGGGAAGGGTTCGAGCGGAAAGGCTGAGGTGATGGGTTTTTTACCCCCTCCCACCAATCAAGGTACGTTATGTTCTTGAAGAGGGTCAGGTCGGAGGGTCTGGCGCACATCTCCTACTTCCTGGAGTCGGACGGGGAGGCGGCGGTGATCGACCCGCGCCGGGACGTTGACGATTATCTTTTAATAGCGAAGGAAAGGGACGCCCGGGTGGTGCTGGTCCTGGAGACGCACCGTAACGAGGATTATGTCTCCGGCGCGTTGGAACTGGCCAACGCCACCGGCGCCGCCATCTTCCACGGTGACCAGCTGGAGTTCGGTTATGGCAATCCTCTGGTGGACGGGCAGGAGTTTCAGCTTGGTGATCTGACCATCAGAGCCATGCACACTCCAGGGCATACCTATGAAAGTCATTGCTATCTGGTCTCGGACGATCACGGACCGTTCCTGCTCTTCTCTGGCGACACCATGTTCTCCGGTGACGTTGGGCGGACGGACCTTGCCGGCCCGGAAAACGCCCGGGACCTTTCGGAGAAGCTGTACGACTCGCTACACAAGCGTATCATACCGCTCGGCCCGGAGATCATGGTGCTCCCGGCCCATGGTGCCGGCTCGGTCTGCGGGCACACCATCTCCGAACGGGAGACGACCACCGTCGGGCTGGAGATAAGGGACGATCATGCCTTATCGTTAAAGAAACTGGACTTCATGATGGCCAAGATGGGCGAGGGCATGGAGAGGCCTCCCTATTTCGCAAGGATGGAGGCCTTGAACCTCAATGGACCGATAATATTCGGTAAGCTGCCGCAGCCTCCGCCTCTCTCCCCAACGAAGGTCATCGAGGCCCAGGAGAACGGCGCGCTCGTGCTGGACGTCCGGGAGCCGCACAACTTCGCCGCGGCGCACATACCTCGTTCGCTGAACGTCTGGCTGAACGGTCTGCCGGTGTACGGCGGGTACGCCATCCCTTACGGCCGTCCGCTGATCATCGTGGCGGAGGGTCAGCAGGAAGTGGATACTGCGGTACGATATCTCATCCGCATCGGGTACGAGGACATCGTCGGGCATCTGGTCCGTGGTATGGAGTCCTGGATCAAGGGCGGGAACGCCACGTCGACCATCGCGGCTTCCACCGTGCACGATGTTCGGAGGAGGCAGCTGGCCGGGGACGAGATGTTATTGGTCGATCTGCGGGACCGCCGTGAACTTGTATCAGGGGTCATCCCGGGTGCATTGCAGATGCATCTAGGAGAGATCGTCGAGAGGTCCTCGGAGCTTCCGGCGAACAAGGAGATCGTTCTCTTCTGCGGCTCCGGTTACCGCGGCGGTATAGCGGCAAGCATGCTGCGTAATAACGGCATAAAGAACGTCAGGATCATGCTTGGCGGATTCGCCTCCTGGAAAGCGAACGGTCACCCGGTGGAGAAGCTCAGGAGCGTATGAACTTCAGATAAGCGATCCCTTCCAGACGGTACATCTGGTCCAAGAGCTCGTTTATCTCTGCCGCTTCTCCGCTGAGCACCATCATGTTCATGCACTTGTGGTTGCCCAGATGGTTGTGGACGTGGGTCTTGATCAGCGGATGGTTGTCGTGATAGATGTCGTGAATCGACACGGATGCGCAGGCATCGTTGACCATGATGAGAACGCCGTCCACCTGCCCGACCATGGACCTGCGCTCGCTCGTCTCCGCCAAGAGGGTCCGCATTGCCGCGCGTATCGCTTCCGAGCGACCGCCGAAGCCAAGGTCCTTCTGCAGCGCCTCGAGATCCTCTACGTTCTTATCCGTCAGGGAGACGCTGATTACCGGCATGTTCAGGTCAATGTTATTAACCAATATATATACTTCTAGTTGATCGTTAATAATCATCCTTTCAAATGCACGAGGCATTCGATGTAGCCAGCAATGCGAGGGAGGCGGTATTTTTCATTGTTGAAACGACATCGATCGTTCACGGGCATTTTATTAACCAATTGAGAAAATGTTATTAACCTGCTAGTTATTGGCAATTACGGGCACATGAATCGCAAGCAGCTCATATTGGTAATAGGCTCGTTCGTGGTCGTTTTCATCCTCATCTTCGCTTCATCCTTCTTCAGGGACCAGGGTGGGGATGACGACAAGACCAAGGTGGTGGCCACGTTCTATCCTCTGGCCTACATGGCGCAGAGCATAGGCGGGGATCGGGGGAGCGTCACATCCATGGTTCCCTACAACAGCGAGCTGCATTCCTGGCAACCCGCCCCGCAGGACATAATCCGGGCGGATGATGCTGACGTGATATTGTACAACGGCGGCCCGGCCGACCGTTGGCTGGTGGATGACGTGCTTCCGGTGGTCAACGACGCCGGTAAGGTGATCGTCAACACGACCATCGGCGTCGATTACATCGCCGGCGGAGACGAGGACGAGGGCGGGACGGATCCGCACACCTGGTTAAGCCCGAAGAGGGCCATGGTCCAGGCCAGGAACGTTTATAGCGCGTTGTGCGAGGCGGACCCCGAGGGCGAGCAGTACTTCACCGAGAGGTTCACCGACCTGAACGATGCTCTGGCAGCTCTTGACGAAGAGTATCTGTCCCTGGGCAACTCCACGGTATCCGGGGTCATCATCTCCCATTCCGCCCTGGGTTACGTGGCGTACGATTACAACTTCACCCAGTACGGTGTGATCGGCCTAAGCGCGGACGAGGAACCGTCCGCCATGGCGATAACGGACCTGGTCGAGATAATGGAGAACGAGAGCATATACACTGTCTACGTGGACCCGGTGTACAATCAGAACTACGCTACGATCCTCAAGCAGGAACTGGAATCCAGGACCGGCCACGATGTGGCAGTGCTGGAGATGTTCCTGACCCTCGGTCCGTACGAGGAACTGGATTACTTGGAGCAGCTATCTCAGAACCTGGCGAACCTCAGGACAGGATTGGGAGTGGCNNAAGGGCGACTACGTCGGGATCGTCGGCCCCAACGGTGGCGGCAAGACCACCCTGGTGCTGGCGATGCTCGGGCTGCTTCCGAAGGCCGAAGGCAGCATCAGGATCATGGGGCAGGACATCGAGTCCTTCGACCAGTGGGAGAAGGTCGGCTACGTGTCGCAGTTCGCCATCAACTTCGATCCTCAGTTTCCTTTGACCGTCAAAGAGCTGGTCGGTCTTGGGCGGGTGAACCGGCGCAACATGGGCCGCTTCCGTAACAAGGAGGATTGGACGGCGGTGGACGAAGCGCTCCAACTGATGGGCATCTCCGACCTGGCGGACAAACGCATCGGAATGCTTTCCGGAGGCCAGAGGCAGAGGGCGCTCGTCGCCAAGTCACTGGTAAGTCAGCCGGAGCTGCTGGTGCTTGACGAACCGGTCACCGGGTTCGATCCGGTCACCCAGGAGAAGTTCTTCATGCAGCTGGCGAACCTCAATCAGAAGAAGGGGATAACCATTCTCATCGTCTCGCACGACCTGACCGCGGTGTTCTGCCGCATGTCCCGCGTGCTTTGCGTCAACCGTGAAGTGCACAGCAGCGCGATCACCGATGGGACCGTTCCTGACGACGTGCTCAAACAAGGATACGGTGAACATTTCCACTTCGCCTTCCACCAGCATCAATGCAAGGGGGTGTTCATCGATGAGCAGCTTTGACGTCTTCGACCTTCCTTCCCTGTTCCAATATCAATTCCTGCAGATGGCCTTGGTGGGCGGGACCCTGGCGGCGGTCGTCTCCGCCTGGATAGGGCTGTTCCTGATCCTTCGGAAGGAATCGATGCTTGTGGACGGGGTGGCGCACACTGCCTTCGGGGGCGTGGCCATAGGCCTTTTTATCGGCATAGATCCAATGCTCGGGGCTATGGCGGTCTCGGCCGTGGCAGTCCTAGGCATCACCTACATGCGAAGGAAAGGGCTTGCGCAATCGGACGCGGCCATAGCGGTCATGATGGCCATGGGCTTTTCCCTGGGCATGATCGTGATTTCCTTGGCGAACGGCTTCAACGTGGAGCTGTTCAGCTACCTGTTCGGTTCCATACTCACCATCGACAACACCGACCTTACGGTGCTCATCGTTCTGGCGATCGTAATAATCGGGTTCATGGTCTTCTTCTACAAGGAGATGCTGGCCATAACGTTCGATGAGGACGGCGCGCGGCTGCAGGGGATACCGGTGCAGGCCATGACCATGGCCTTCAACCTCCTGGTGGCGGTGTCCATAGCGCTGTCGATCAAGGTCATAGGGATCATCCTGGTGGTCGCCCTGATGGTGCTGCCCGGGCTCACCGCTTTGCAGCTGAAAAGGTCGTTCAAGACCACTCTGATCGCTTCGACCGTGTTCGGCGTGGCGGCCGCGGTCCTAGGCATCGTTCTATCCGTGCTCTTCAGTGTCTCCACCAGCGGTGTGATAGTGTTCAGCGCCGCCGGGATCTTCCTGTTCGTGGCAGCGTACCAACGTCTGGCCTGAGCCAGGGAGTACGATTTCCTCTTAATTAAATAATTGATATGATAAAAAGTTGAATGTTTTTGAAAATAAATTTTAAAAACAGTTACAATTTGAAAATAATTTCTATTTTACACTTCCATATAGTGTGTTAATGAAACTTTTTTTCACAAGCCTTCAACAATCATTATATAGGGTCCATGAAGTTAGTGGCTCGGGGATTTCAATGGGCTACGAAGAATTGTTTCCACCAATGGATAGCAAGTGGCATGGAAATGCCGCAAAGCGCTTTGCGAGCCCCTTCGTGGATAACCCACATGACCGCATCGACGTGGACCCGATCATCTTGTCACACGCCGCCGTGGCCTGCGGATATACCATAAGGGACTTCTATGAAAAACCGGAGTTGGGTATCCACTGCGTCGGCTACATATCCCACCTCTATGACCTACTGCCAGTTACGCACTGGTTCTTCTCATTGCCGTGGGTCACCGAGCTAGGACTGAAGCTGCAGTACAAGGAGACCCTGCCGCCGATCTCGACCGGTCCGATATACTCGGAACCCGAGGACGTCGACAAGATGAGGGTCATCCCGAAGGAAGAGCTGGTGAAGGCCACTGGCGAATTCGCCACCGTACCCAGGTTCTACAAGATCTACGACTATGTCTCCAAGAACTTGCCAATGACCCTGGTGCCGATATCCTACGGTTTCGACCTGGTCGGAGCCGCTGCAGAGATGGTCGGTGTCGAGAACTTCATCATGTGGACCTTCACCGAGCCAGAACAGGCGGACAAGTTGGTGAGGATTTACACCGACACCGCCATCAACGGCGCTGAGGCGATGGCTGACAAGTACGGATCGGCGATGCTCATCGTCGGGTCCGTCCTGGGCAACAACGATATCTTCAGCGACGAGGGCGTCGAGAGGTACTCCGTGAAGAACATGTACAGGTACGTGGACGGATGCTTCAAGCACGGAGCCGGCCCGCAGGTGTTCTATCACCTCTGCGGTAACCACCAGACCGACTACAAGCTGTTCAAGGACGGCTTGATGTGGTCCCCGTTCACTGTGATCCACGCCGGTTACTCGGGCAGGAACCCGTTCCCGTCCGGCCTGCTGAAGGAGACCTTCCAGGACAAGGCGACCTGCATGGGTTCCGTCGACACCAAGCTGATGATCGACCCCAACCCGAACAAGGTGTACAACCAGGCCAAGGAGCAGTTGCTCCAGGGACGCGACTCCAAGAAGGGTTACATCCTGGGTACTGCTTGCGAGACTCCTCCGTACACCATACCTGGACAAATGTTGGCCTTGGTCAAGGCGGCTAGGGACTTCGGTACCTATGGAACATGGTGAGGTGACTAAAATGGTAACTGTAACTATCCCAGCCGATGTTAAGGAGCTTATCGCGAAGAGGGGCTTGAAGGAATCCGATGTCATGGACGTCGTGAACACCGCAGCCCAGACTGGCAAGTACATCAAGAAGGGCAACGACGGATTGGCCAAGAAGGTCATCGGCGGTCTAACCGTCTACGTCGTCAGCGATCTGTCTGGATCCGGAACTGCCGTTGTCAAGACCGCCTACACGCACAAGATGGCGCTGGGCAAGATCGTCAACGTCATGTCCGAGACCGACTGGAAGACCCGCGACGGCAAGCCAGTCGCTCAGGGGCACGTCGAAATGGAGTACATGACCGTCAATAGGACCGGTCCGGCTCTGGTCGACCCCTCCTCAGGGGACTCCTGGGTCGAAGAGTACTTGGCCGTCAAGACCTTGGCCGCTGCCGAGGGTCTCTTCGAGAAGAAGCGCGCTTAAAACAACTTCAGGCCGCTAAACGCGGCCTTTCCTTTTATTTTTCTTGGCCATGCGGAAGCGCCGTTCCGTTCTTCAACAAAAAGTAGAATAGTGCCGCACGACATTCCAGTTGGATATCACGGTGAAAGAAATGAGCGAGGTCATCGGTCATACCAAGGGGCTCTGCCCCAAATGCTTGAAGACCATCCCGGTCACCAAGGTGGTCGAGGACGACAAGGTCTATCTCATCAAGGAGTGCCCCGAGCACGGTACGGAGAAAGTTCTGATCTGGAGAGGCAGGGAGGACTACATGGACATGAACCGCTACGCCGCGGTGCAGTCCAAGCCCCTGAGGATCGCCGTGGACAAGAGCGACGACTGCCCGCAGATATGCGGACTATGCCCGGAGCACGTTCAGCACACCTGCCTGGTGGTCATGGAGATCACCAACGGCTGCAATCTGAAGTGCCCGGTTTGCTTCGCCTCCGCCAACCAGTTCTACAAGTTCAGCCCCTCTCTGGAGGTCATCCGCGGCATGTACCAGACCATGCTGGATTACGTCAATCATCCTATCGTGGTCCAGATCAGCGGCGGGGAGCCGACCATCCGGGACGACCTACCAGAGATCATCCGCATGGGCAAGGAGATGGGCATCGACTACATCGAGATCAACACCAACGGCATCCGCTTCGCGGAGGACATAGATTTCCTGAGGAAGGTCAAGGAGGCCGGTGCCGACGATCTTTACTTCTCGTTCGACGGGCTGCACGGCGACATCTACAAACAGACCTGCGGCCGCGACATCCTGGACCAGAAGATGAAGTGCATCGAGAACTGTGAGAAGGTGGGCATGGGCATCACGCTTGTCACCGTCGTTTCACCAAACATCAACCTGGACCGCGTCGGCGAGGTCATCAACTTCGCCAAGTCCAAGGTGCCGACCATCAAAGGGGTGCACTTCCAGCCGATATCATATTTCGGCCGCTTCCCCATCTCCCCGAAGGACGGGGACCGGGTGACCATCCCGGACCTGCTAAAGGCGATCGAGGAGCAGACCAACGGCGAGCTTCGCATGGACAATTTCATTCCCACCTCCTGCTCGAACGTCCACTGCGACGCCAAATCGATGTCGGTGGTGATGGAGGACGGCTCGCTGTTCCCATTAACGAGTCGCGCCTTCGGACCGCCCAAGGACACCACGAACGTCGCCAACAAGACCCGCAAGGAGATCTCCGACCTGTGGCGCTTCATTGAGGATTCGCTAATAGTCGAGGAGGACGACGGTATGAAGAACGAATGGGGCGATTTCGTGGACCGGGCCAAGACGCACTATCTGACCGTGTCGACCATGGCCTTCCAGGACGCCTGGACCTCGGAAACGGAAAGATTCCGCAACTGCTGCATCCATACCGTCACCCCGGACGGAAAGCTGATACCCTTCTGCCTGTTCAACATCAACTCCATGGAAGGGAAGACGCTCTATCGGCACGAGATGTGGTCGAAGTTCAGCGAGAACAGTAAGTAAAGGGCTTACGCCCCTTTTATTTTTTAATGTTCTTAACGGGAGTTTCTCTTCCCGAACTGGTTATAATAGTTGTTCAGGATGTTGTTGGCGTAGCCGGCCAGATATTTCTCGCCATACTTGTTCTTGGTGATGACCTGCTCCATCGGGAACTCCTTGTCACAATAGGGGCAGCGGGCGTAGCGGCAGTTGGTATTGGCCATGCGGCAACCTCGGCAGGCGATGGCGCGAGACTGCATAAGGCTGAACTCCTTTCCGCAGTTGGGGCACGCGAAACGTCTGGTGGTGTTCATCAGTTCCGGCGTCACTCCCGCTCTGCGCAATTCCGGTGTCAGCGGCATATCATCACTCTGGCAACATAACTACGCTCATGATATATTGCTTTTCCCCCGTTTACATTTCTATAAGGAACTTTCGTCAGTCCAGCTCCTTCTGGCGAGGCTCCATGTCCGGCGGAAATATGACCGACCAATCGAGGAACGGTCGGAACGGGTGCGACGCGAACTTGTCCGTGGCCTTCATGCCCTCCAGCACCTCGCCGAAGATCTCAGGCGAGATTACCACCACCAGTTCCTGGTCCGGAACGAGACCCCAGGTGCGATCACCGACGCAGGGAATGTCGAGCACCATGTCCTCGCCGTTCATGACCCGGGCGATCGCCGAGCAGATAGTGGATTGGCCGGTGAGCGTCGTGCCTTTCAGCACCCTTCCCTCCCTGTATTCGTAACCGAGAAGCACCTTCAACGATTGCCCGGGCGTCATGTAGGCAACTATGGCGTCCGGCTGCACCGGCATCAGGTCCAGGGGCGCCAACAGCACGGCGCTGTACATCCGTCCTTCATTGCCGAGCATGAAGATGTTGTCCTGAAGGTGATGGGCCGCATCCTCGTCCCTGGTGAAGGCCAGGTTCAGGTCCCCCCGGGCCAGGCGCTCCGGCGTTTGCATCAGCCCCAGGCACGCCGATCCCCACAAGCACTTCATGCCTTGGGCGGTGGTGACCGTTATTCCATCGGCACAATGATGTCGGGCGAGCGCGGCCATGTGGCAGGTGGCCGTGGAACGGAGCACCTTGACGCCAGGCACCTCCATGGCCTCGGACGCCTTTTCGAACAGCCTCACTCCTATCGGACAGGTCCCCAGGTTGAGCTCCGAACGGAATTCCCTGGCCCACGCCTCCAATAACGCGTCCCCCATAGTTCGGAAATGAGCTTCCTTTCTTAATAGCCCTGCGGTTTGAAAATAATATATGGGCATGAGGGCATTCGCCAACGATGAGCCTTAAGGATCGCATTATAATGGCCTACGCCCGCACCAAGATCACCTCTCGCAAGGTATCGGAGGACGTGGAGAACCCGTTGCATGACTGGGTGCAGCTCAAGGTGCGCAACGCCTTCAAGCGCGACGATGGTTTCCGCAAGGCTCTGGGCCGAGACGCCTTGGGTGATATCGACCGAAAGACGTTCGAGGAGTACCAGCTGTACAAGTTCCGCAAGCAGATGGCTTACGTCATGGAGAACAGTCCGTTCTATCAGAAGAAGTACGGCGAGGCTGGCATAAAACCGGAGGACATCCGGACCATGGCCGACCTGGATAAAGTTCCGCTCACCGAACCGGACGACCTGGCGGAGGAGCCGTTCCTATTCCTTTGCCTTTCACAGAGCAAGATAGCCCGCGCCTTCTCCACGTCCGGCACATCCGGAAAACCGAAGAGGCTCTTCTACACCAACGACGATCTTCTGAACATCGTCGATTCGATCGCCGCAGCGCTGCGCTCCGCCGGGCTGAAGAGCAGCGAGACGCTGCACATCATGTTCCCGGCCGTAGTGGCCTGGGACCCCAGTCTGATGCTGGAGAGCGCCTGCAAGGTGGCCGGACTGAACTCCGTCGTCTGCTCCGACGTGAACGTCGATGAGCAGATCAGGGTTATGAGGGAGCAGAAGACCAAGGTCATCATAGGCCTAACGTCCTTCATCTATCGCGTGACGGTCCTGGCCAGGGACAAGTACGACCTCCGTTCCCTCGGTCTCAAAGCGATAATCTGCTCCTCCGAACCGCTGTCCGAAGCGGTCCGTCACGAGATAGAGGAAGCATGGGGATGCAAGTGCCTTAGCCAATACGGTCTTACCGAAATGGGGCTGGCCACCACCATCGAGTGCCACGTGCAAACGGGACTGCACATCAACGAGGCGGACTTCATGGTGGAGGTGATCGACCCCGACACCGGTAGAAAGCTTCCTCCAGGCGAGGAAGGGGAGCTGATCTGGACCTCTCTTTCCTTCCAAGGATCGCCGCTTCTCCGCTACCGTTCGTACGACATCTCCAAGTTCATCTTGCCGCCCTGCGATTGTGGTCACGTCACCGTCGGCAAGATAGGCAAGCCCAAGGGACGGCGCAACGCGGCCACCAAGATAGGCCTGGGGGAGCACATATTCCCGACGCTGTTCGATGAGGCGATCATGAAGGTGCACGGCGTGCTGAACTACCAGCTCGTGCTGACGAAACCGTCCTTCCGGGACCATCTTCACTTCACCGTCGAGTACAACGGGGACATGGCCAAGGGAAAGGAAGAGGTGCTCAAGGCCTTGATGGAGCTGGAGGAGATCCGAAGCGGCCTGGACAACGATCTCCTGGACCCGATAGAGGTGGAGATGATGGAAGTGTCCCTGGAGTTCACACCGAAAATGAAGCCGATCATCGACCAGAGGAAGAGGTTCGACTCCTAGGAATAGAATTATCTATCATTCCCGGAATCGCCCTGGCGATGAAGGTCGGAGTGATCTCCGTTCAGGGCGCGGTGCCCGAACACCTGCGGATGTCCGAGCTGGCGCTCGAGGCCATGGGCAGAAAGGGCGAGGCCATAGCCGTCCGTCGCCTGGACGACCTGCGCAGCGTCGATTGCCTTATAATCCCCGGCGGGGAGAGCACCACCATTTCCAAGCTCCTGCGCAAGTTCGGGCTTTTCGCGGACATCGTGGCCATGGGCATGGACGGCGTGCCGATCATGGGCACCTGCGCCGGATGCGTGCTTCTGGCTAAGAAGGGCGGGGAGCAGGCCGAACGTACCGGCACTGAACTTCTCGGGTTAATGGACATGGCGGTGGACCGCAACGCCTTTGGAAGACAGAGGGAATCGTTCGAATATCCGTTGGAGATCGAGGGTCTGGACTCGCCGTTCCCAGGGGTTTTCATCCGCGCCCCGTTAATTACCGAGACCTGGGGTAGCTGCCGCATCGTGAGCAGGCATCAGGGCGAGTCAGTTATGGCCAGGCAGGACAACGTTCTGGCCCTTTCGTTCCACCCTGAACTGACGAACGATACCAGGGTGCACCAGTTGTTATTTTCGTTGGTGTGAAAGAGGGATCAGGCGGTCCCCTTGGCCGCCCTGATCAGCTTTCTGAGATCATCGCCGAGGTCGGAATCCTCCACGACGGTTCCGGTGACGACGATGTCCGCTCCGGCCTTGCGGACCCTGGCCGCGGTCTCCGCGTCCCTGATGCCTCCGCCGACTATGAGCGGGACGGACAGGGTCTTCTTGCAGGTGGCGATCATTTCCTCTGGAACCGCTTCCGGAGCGCCGCTGCCTGCCTCGAGGTAGACCAGGCCCATGCCCATGAACTCGGCCGCCAAGGCGAACGCAGCGGCGGTCTTGGGCTCGTTCCTGGGGATCGGCCTAGCCATGCCGACCTCGCCGACCTTCATGCCCGGCTCCACGATGATGTAACCCATCGAGAGAGGCTCGACTTCGATCTTCTTGACGATGGGGGCGCCCTTCACCTGTTGAAGTACCACGTTGTCCACGGTCGTCGAGTTCAGCATGCTCATGAAGTACATGGCGTCCGCGTACGGAGATATGGCGTGCGCGCCGGACGGGAAGTAGATGACCGGGACCTTGACCTTCTTCTTGATGGCCATGATTGTGGCGTCCAGGTTCTCCTGGGTGACCCCGGTGGAACCGCCCACCATGATGGCGTCGGTGTCCATGGATTCTGCTATGGCGGCCATCTCGGCGGCGCGCTCCGGGCTCTGCTTTGCAGGGTCCAGGAGCGTCATGTGCATGGTCCCCTTCTTAACCTTCTCGTAGATGTAGTCCTTGACCTTCACAGTATCCCTCCGATGAGGAAGGCCACCAGCGCCAGGAGCATGCCGTATTTGGCCAGCTTCTGTCCCCTGGTGGGATTTTCAAAATGAACAATGGAGCAGTATATAAATATTGCATCCGCAAAGGCCACCGCGGCGAGATACCAGATGCCGAAAGTGCCGTCAAGATAAGGTATCGGGCTGAGGGCCACCGCCACCAGGAACGAAAGGCTGGCGATGATGCCTGCGTTACGCGCACCGATCCTTTTCGGCAGCGTCGAGCGGTCGAAATCGCCCGCCATGTCCTCGATGTCCTTGACGATCTCCCGACCGAGTATTGCCAGGAAGGCCAGCAGGGCGATTACGTACGTCCGCTCCATCATGCCCACGACCGCCCCGCCGAGCAGGAAGAGCATTCCGGTGAGCAACGCTATCTCCAGATTGCCCGTCAGAGCGTCCTTCTTCAGCTTCGCTTCGTATGAAAGCATGAGCGATATCGCCAGCACCACGATGATGATCGATTCCAGGTTCAGGAGCAGCGACGACAGGAAGGAAATGATGAAACTCGCTATCGATATGGACAGGACCTGCTTGGGCGTCAAGCGCCCGGAGGGCAACGGCCGTTCGGGATGAGCGAGCTTGTCCACCTCCCGGTCCATGTAATCGTTCAGCGAGTTGCCGCCGACGATGAACGAGAAGACCGTAATGGCCGCGAAGACCACCGGCTCCCAATGGTCCAGGATGCCGGTTCCGGCAGCGATGAGCACCCCCATCAGCAGTCCGACTATCCCCATCACGGCGTTGCCGATCCGGAACAGCTGCAGTAGCGGGTTCACGGCTGAGCATCGTTATGCCCATACAAAAGCGTTGGCGACATGGCCCAACGTCCTGGCCACATTCTCTGGGAATCAGTGGGAGGAAAATTTAATAATAAGTCCTCCTGAAATAACGCCCTCATGGCCACCCCCGGACCCGCGGCCGAGGTGGAGAGCGTCAAGGCCGCGATCTCCAAGTACTTTCCTGTATACGACGTGCGGGTGAGCTACGATTCTCTCACTTTCTTCATCACCCCTGAACAATCCAGCCTGCAAGGCAAGTTCGATAGGCTGCGCAACGAGTTCAAGGCGCTCCAGCTGATACCCATACTTCGCTATAACGGCGGCGAGTACACCATCAATGTGGTGAAGCGGCCCGAAATGAGGACAAGGGGGCTCTGGCTGAACGGTGCGCTTCTGGTCGTCACGCTCATCACCACCGTGATCGCCGGGGCGGTGCTATGGGCCTCCTACGGCGGCAACAACGACCTGGCCCGTCCGGAGAACTATCTCTGGGGGGCACTGTTCTTCGCCGTTCCGCTCATGGCCATCCTAGGCACCCACGAGCTCAGCCACTACCTCGCCGCCAGGAAATGCGGCGTGGCCGCCTCGCTCCCGTTCTTCATTCCTTCCATACCTCCGCTGGGAACGTTCGGCGCTTTCATCTCGATGAGGGACCCGATCCCGGACCGCCGCTCCCTGGTCATCATCGGCGCCGCCGGTCCGATAGCCGGTCTTCTGGTCACCATCCCCGTCTCCTTCCTCGGCTTATGGCTGACGTCCATGGGCGACCCGAGCAGTGGCATGGTGGGGGACGCCGGCTCAGTGGCGATAACCATTCAGCCGCTGTACGCGCTGCTCTCGCTCCTTATACCGCTTCCAGAGAACGTCACCCTGCACCCCACGGCCTTCGCGGCCTGGGTGGGCTTCCTGGTCACCGCCATCAATCTACTTCCCGCCGGTCAGTTGGACGGAGGGCATGTGGTTCGTGGACTGTTCGGCGACAAGGCAAAGTACCTCAGCTACGCCACGGTGGGACTGCTGCTGGTGCTCGGGCTTTATTACAGCGGATGGCTGATCTTCGCCATGCTGATCCTGTTCCTGGGACTGCGGCACCCCGCCCCCCTGAACGATGTCAGCGGGATCAGCAACAAGACCAAGGTGCTGGGGGTGGTGACCATGGCGATACTGCTGGTCACATTCTCTCCGATACCGTTGGTGGAGATCGCTCCCGACCACTCCTTCGACGTGGAGCTGCCCGGAGGTAACGAAACGGTCATACTGGCCGGGACGTCCGTCTACGTCACAATGCTGGTCAACAACACCGGGAACACCAATTCCACCATGGAGCTGAACGCCATGCAGGTCCCGTACGGCTGGAGCGTTTCGCTGTTCGTGCAAGGGGGCGACGAGGAGAACTCCACTAATTTCCTGGAGGTCCTGGTGCCTTACGAGGAAGGGATCGTGGTCATTATAAAGGTGAGCGTGCCCCTGGATGAAGAAGCAGGTGAATGGGAATTGCTGGTGGACACGAAGTCATTCAATAGCAACGGCTCCGTCTATCAGAGCGACGAGTACCTGTTCACCTTCACCGTCGAATGAAGATATGGTAATGGCGGGTGAGGGAACGATGCACGCGCTGCTTGTGCAACTCCTGCAGTTCCATCGCTTCCGTCTTGACCTCCCGAGGGAGCACGATGCCGGCTCTTCCTCCGGGGGATAGCACTTCCGCCGAGGCCTTGATGCCCCGACGATACAAAAGGTCGATATCCTCCTTCTTGGTGCTGGCCGCTCTTCCGTACGGGGGGTCGGTTGCGACCGCTCCCACCTTTTCGAACAGAAAGGGGACCTCGCCGATATCCGCCACCTGAACCTCCGCCTGGACATTGAAATGCTCAAGGTTGCGCTTGCAGCCCTCCACCATCTGCGGGTCGATGTCCGAGCCGATCGCCCTCATTCCCAGCAGCGCCGCTTCCAGGACTATGCCGCCAGTGCCGCAGAATGGATCGAGCACGGTATCGCCACGCTTGGCCTCCGTAAGATTGATCAAAGCCCTGGCATAGCGCGGGTGCAGGGAGATGGGCGAGAAGAACGGCCTCTCGGCGACCTTTCGCCGGTCGAACTGCTTCCGGTCGATCTCATGATCCACTATGAACAGGTGCACCTTTTCCGAAAGAAGCACTCTGACCGTGAGGTCTGGAGTGGTTAGGTCGATGTCGTGCTTTTGAAACAGGACCTTCCCGACCTTCTTGGCCAGATCGTGGGTGTTGACGTTCGCATGCCAGCCTTCCACCTTCTTGGCCCGAACGCAGATGCTTCCCTCCGGCAGTTCAAGTTCGTTCGATTTGGATTCTATCCCGTCCAGATCGCACGATCCAAGATAACGTCCGAAGCGGTGGGTCAGGCCAAGGCGTCCAGCCACCTGAGGGAGGGATTCGATATCGCATTCCGCCAGAAGAAATCCCGGACCGAGGGAGAGCCTCCGGGATCCTGGAGACTCCGCCCTGAGGCAGGCCAGGACCTCCGCTCCAGGCAGGGTCGGAT
>DUJZ01000090.1 GCA_013329565.1 Methanomassiliicoccales archaeon | reverse complement strand
CGAGCTGGCCATCGCCGTGGCGATCGGGGTGTTCGGTATCGGCTCCGGCGTGGCCTTCGCCGCGGTGGTCGGACCTTTGGTGGAGGTCCCGGTGCTGATAAGCCTGGTCAACCTGTCGCTTTGGTTCAAGGAACGGTACTTCGACCAGGATGGTAAAGTGAAGAAAAAGAAAAGATAAAAAAGGGATTTGGGGGCGTTTAGCCCTTGACGGCCTTGACCAGCGCGGCCAGGTTGTCGTTCGAGATAAGGGCGGACAGCCCGCATCCCGGAGACACCACGTCGAAGCCGGCGGCAGCGCAGCGCTTTCCGTGGGCCAGGACGTCCGCAGGGGTTCCCTGCAACAGCGGGTTGACGACGCCGACGTTACCGATAAGGGCGGCCCTGCCGTTAACGATCTTGACCGCCTCTTCCGGAACGACCTTCTCCTCGATGGACAAGGCCTTCACGCCGGTGTTGATCATGTTGCTCAGGATGTCGGTGGTGTTGCCGCAGATGTGCAGAACTCCAGTCGCTCCCTTGACCGGGGCCAGGGAGTCGGATATGTAGGCACCCGCGTACTCGTTGAACATGTCCGGGGACAGCAGGTCGGTGCTGGCGGACGGCTCGGACATCTGCACGACGTCGGCTCCGGCGTCGGCCAGGGCCTGGCTGTATCCCTTGCAGATCACGTTGGCGGCCTTGACCCACTTGTGCACCAGTTCCGGCTCGACCATGATGTACAGCACCAGGTTCTCGGTGCCGACCAGGTGACCGGCCAGGGTGAACGGTCCGGTGTTGCCGGCGATGACCGGGTACTCGGCGCCGTAGGCGGCCTTCATCTTGGAGATGGCTTCCTGGCATATGGCGGCGCGTCCGGTCTTAAGGACGGTCCCGACATCCATGAGGGCGGGCTCGTCCTCCATCTGGTGCGAGTGACCCTTGACCATCGGGGTACGGTCCTTGCGGCCCTTGTCGACGGTCATGCCCAGGCTCTCGGCCTCAACGGTCAGGCAGAACGGGGCCCTGACGGCCTCGAAACCGAAGACCTTGGCCTGTCCAGCTCCCAGCTTGACCATCATGTCTACGTTGTAGTGGGCTTCCGGCCAGGCAACACCGAGGGCGTCCATCTGTCCCATGGTTGCGCTCTGGGTGAAAACTGCGACCGGCGGCCTGTCATGCTTCTTTCCCTTTAGGGCGTCCAATACCCTGTCCCTTGGAGTCAAATTTTCAGACAAATTAATTCCTCCTGATATCCAGTATGAAACTGACCTGTCCAAGTATCTGATTTTCCGTACATTAATCTATCGGGTGTGGATGAGGCGGGAGCATCCATTAACGCTGGTTAATTATTTACATCTGGCTGAGTTCAAGCCAAATGAAACGATTGTAAATAATTTAACAAGCGTTCAACCATCGTTCCTTGCTCCTTTCGAGCATTTGNNTCGCATCCCGGGGCGATCATGAATCCCGGACCGTCGCCCCAATCGGTCATCATCGACCGGACCTCCGTTTCCACCTCCGCCGGGGTGCCCTTGAAGAGCAGGAACATCTGGTCAATTCCACCGACGACCGTCGTCCTTGAGCGGAACTTGTCGTAGACGTCCTTTCTATCCTCGGCCTTAGGGATTATGTGCAGAGCATCCAGGTCCATCTTGAGATATCCGTCTAGATAGGGTTTCTCGTTGCAGTTGTGAACTATCGACCGGACCCCTTTCGAACGGAAATCGGACATGATCCTGGATAGGAAGGCCAGGTCGAACTTTTCTAGACCTTCCGGGGTGTTTACCTCCGGACTGCAGGTCGCATCCTCGATGAAGACGTAGCCAATGCCCATTCTCGACAGGTGCTCTCCGTACATGAGCGCCGACTCCATGAGCCGGTTGAAAAGGTCAATGACCAGGTCCGGCTCGGACCAGATGGCCATTAGCAGTTCCTCGTAGCCCATGATCTCCCCGCCCAGGACCATCGGGCCGTTCAGAAAACCGGCCACGGCCACCTCGTTCCCGTAGCGCTCCTGCAACAGGCCTCCGGCCCGCAGCGGCACGGACCAGAACTCGTCCTTCATAGGGTCGACCGGTTGGATCCGGTCCAGCTCGGCCAGCGACGAAATTGCGTAGCCGTCGGAACGGGGATAGAAGTCCCTCTCCGGCCACTTCCACTTCGAGCCGTGAGCCCTAGCGTCCGTAAGAAGGTCACCCCAGCCGGCCATGACGTTGTCGAAGCCGGTGATCCGCTGGGCCATTATGCAGATCTTGGCGAACTTCTCCGGGTCGTGGAACCCTTCTCGCATGGTAAGGCCGGCGGCGTTCAGAACGGTCCTCGCCGCACCAAGGTGCTGGTACATGATTGGCGGCCGGTCGACCGGCGTCCTCTCGAAAGCTGCCTCGAACCTCTCCCGCGGTAACATGCCCTCCTAATGGACATGCTATTTAGATATCCTTTCACCGTTCAGTCCTTGACCCGCTTCTCCTTCTCGTAGAAGTCGTTGATCACTTCGTAATCGATACCGTGTTCGGCCATGTACCCCTTGGTGAACTCCAACGAGGTCTCGCGGACCTGGGGGTCCCACAGGCCGTGCACGATGACGTGGACGATCAGCTCGCCGCGCATCATCCTGGTGCCGTCGAAGCGATTCTGCACCGTCGGCGGGATGTCCATGTCGATGAGGCTGACGGATAGCGTAGAACCGCCCTCGGCGGTGAGGAACGATTTTACGTGCCCGATCATGTCCGCCCCCCGGGCGAAGCATTCCCTGGTGATGCCGTTCATCAGGTCCAGGACCATCCTCTCCGACCGTTCACCGTCCAGGGGGTCCTTGATGTAAAGCCGGACCCACATGGAGAACTTGCCCAGCTCGTCCGACGCGCGGTGCGTGAGGATCTGTCTTTCCTTCTGGTCCATTCCCTCACTCCCCGTACTTCTTGTCGAAGCGGTCCTCCGCCTCCGTGAGGTCGTAAACCACCGCCTTTCCGTGCACCATCAGGTCGGCCACCTCCTTGATGCCCTGCCCCGTCCGTGAAGAACCGTAGAACAAGCGCACGTCCGGGTTCAGGCCCTCGACCATCTCCGTCACGTACCGCAGGCGTTCCTCGCTGACCGCGTCCACCTTGTTGATGAGCACGGCGTCCGCCTCGATGATCTGCGTTTCGACGAGCCGGCGCACGTTGTTCATGAGCTTGTCGATGCGCATGGCGTCCACGAAGGTGACGATCGGGGACTGCTCCAATACCTTCGGCATCTTCTTCACCGTCTCCGCCGCGGCCTGCTTCAGGCCTAGAGGTATGGCCACCCCCGTCGGCTCGACGAGGATGACATCCGGCCTGTAGCTCATGTAGATGTTGGTCACAGTGGTGGTCAGGGTGCCCTGCACCTCGCAGCATATGCAGCCGCCAGAGATCTCCATGGTGTCGATGCCGTGCACCTCCATGCACTTGCGGTCCACGTTGATGTGGCCCACGTCGTTCACTATGGTGGCCACCTTCAACCCGCGCGAGTTCAGCTCCTTGGCCACCTCGATAAGGAAGGTGGTCTTGCCGCTCCCCAAGAAACCAGTTACCTGGGCGATCCTCATGTAATCACACTTGCGCCGTCAAGGGCCCTCCGACTATAAATTTCGTTCTCCGGGAAATGGTCCGATAATTACATCGATGGCCTAGGTCTGGACGACCCTTCCGACGGCACTAAAAAACGGGGACAGTATTATAAATCCGGCGACGGCATTCTCCCCTCGAGGTTATCCATGGCATTGGGAGTCGCACTGGATTTGGGTACTAGCGGTTACCGGGGGCACCTGGTGGACCTGGACAAGAAGGGCAAGATCCTGGCTACGGCCATAACCATGAGGCACCCGCTGCCCGGGGCCAACATCATGGACCATCTGCATTTCTGGATGGAGAACGGTTCCGACGTGGGGCACCGCATAGTGATCGAGACGATCGACAAGCTGATCGCCACCATGGGCGCCAAGCCCGAGGAGATCGACCGGGTGTCGGTCTGCGGGAACCCCGCCCAGATGTCCATGTTCGAGAACATCGAGATCCGCGACCTGGCCTTCGCCGGCCAGTCCATCCTGAAGAGATTGAACGTCAAGGTTCCCGAGCGCAAGGCCCACTCCATCAGGGCCGAGGAGCTCGGCCTGAGCTCCGTCAAGCGCACCGCCGAGGTCCGTATACCGCCGTCCATCCGCCACGAGATAGGAGCGGACGCCCTGGCCATGATCATGAAGACCGGGCTTATGGACAAGAAGGAGACCTGCATGGTGACCGATTACGGGACCAATGCCGAAATGGGATTGTTCTACAAGGGCGAGCTGTACACCGGCTCCGCCGCCGCCGGACCGGCCATG
>DUJZ01000009.1 GCA_013329565.1 Methanomassiliicoccales archaeon | reverse complement strand
GGTGGAAGCATGGTCGTAGAGGACACGTGGATCGAGATACAGGGAGGACTGACCGTCGATGAGGGCGGCCTGCTCTCCCTGAGCGACGTCTACGTGGAGGAATGCTGGTTCATCGATGTGGCCGGCACCTTCTGGGCCAGCCTGAGCGTGTTCGACGAGACGGATGTCAACCTCGGACCGACCGCGGAAGCGGAGATCAGGACCAGCACATTCTACTACACCGAGCTGGTCATTGATGGCTGCCCTGCGGTGATCGCCGACAACCTGTTCGTAGGTTACAGCGACGAGTACGGCGTGGTGGTCAAGAACGGGGCTACCCCGAGCATCGTCAGCAACATAATCGCCCTGTACGCGGTGGGCATCTACGCCAACGGAATGGACATGGGCGGCATCTATGACAACCTCATAGTCGCCAACTCCATGGCCGGGCTGCTGGCCGAGAACTGCACCGGCGCCATACACGACAACATCTTCCTCCTGAACAAGGTGGAGGTACTGCTGCGCAACAGCGACGTGAGCGTGGAGGACAACGAGATCGGCTACACCAACATGTTCCAGGTGATAGCCAACTACGCGCCCATCCTCGGACACTTCGTGAACCTCACCGGCGAAGGCGGCATCGAGGCCACCATCGAAGACCCGCAGGCGGCCATGGATTCCATCCTGGCCTCCAGCTGGTCCGACATCGGGTCCTGGGTCAAGGCCCACAACGGTATCTGGTCCGAGGGATCCACGGTGCGCACCAGCGGAAACGTGTACGGTCTGGTGAACTACGCCCTGTACGCGGTGGACAGCGAGATACACTTCGCCGACGACGTGAGGACCATCGTTCTCAACGTGCCCCACGCCAACGAAGGCGAGATGTACAACTACTCGCTCAACATCTACACCCTGAACGGTCTGTACGCAGCCCGCTCCCAGGTGTGGGTGGACGGTTCCACCATCGAGGTGCTGGACGATGCGTTAGTGCTCGAGTCTTCTGAGGCCTGGGTAGAAGGCGCCACGCTCCTGGCGGGCGACTTCGACTACTTCGTCTTCGGCGGTTCGAACGTCTACAACATCGCCACCAACTACTCCAAGGCCAAGGTCATGGACTCCCACAGCCTCAATGAGGGCACCTGGCTGACCATATCCTTCCTGGACGAGGGCGATCCGGCGGTCAACATATCGGTGCTCATAAAGAACGCCAAGGGCGAAATCGTCTACAATGGCACCACCGATGCCGACGGCAAGGTCAAGATACTGCTGACGCAGTACTCCTACACCTCCGAGGGCAAGGACGATGGGTTCAACCCGTACACCATAACCGCTGACTTCGAGTCCGGTGAGAAGAGCACCGACGTGGTGCTCGACCAGTCCTACCAGGACCTCACCATCGAGGGCGAAGAGGAAAGCGACATAGGAGCCATCCTGGCGGTGGTCGGGGTACTGGTCATCATCCTGCTCATCGTGGCCGCGGTAGTGGTCATGAGGCGCCGGAAGTAACGGGACCCAAACCCCTTAGTTCCAAACCTTTTCCTTATTTCTCATTTTTCTCCTCTAAGATACTTTGTTAAGGGGGGAGTTCCATTCCCAAGCGAGCGAAATGACCTATTCCGAGAGGGCGCGACAGCTATTGGCCAGCAGCCATGCTTCCGAGGGCGATACCGTTCGTCTAAAGGCGGGAGGCAAGGATCACTCGGGCATGCTCATGCCTCATCACGATTTCAGTCATCCCGATGTCATAGTGATCAAGCTGAAGAGCGGCTACAACATCGGGATCATGGTAGACGATTCCTCCGAGCTGAACGTCGAGGTCAAGGCCCAGGAGCGGTACTCAAAGGCCATAGCGCCATCCAAGGTCAGCGATCTTCCGGTCATATCCTTCCTGGGAACCGGCGGCACCATCGCCAGCTATGTCGACTATCGAACGGGAGCCGTGCATCCGGCCTTGAAGGCCGAGGAATTGGTGGCCACCGTTCCCGAGCTCACCGAGATCTGCAGGATGCGCTCCAAGGTGGTGTTCTCGATATTCAGCGAGAACATGGACGTGGCACACTGGCAGGAACTGGCGGGAGCCGTGGCCGAGGAGCTGAACTCCGGAGTGGAAGGCGTCATAATACCCCACGGGACGGACACCCTGGGGTTCACCTCCGCTGCGCTGTCCTTCATGCTCGGCGACGTGCCGAGGCCGGTCGTCCTGGTCGGAGCCCAGAGGTCATCAGATCGCCCCTCTTCCGATTCTTACGGTAACTTACTTTCCGCGGCACGCTTCTGTGTGAACGCCAATGCGGCCGGGATCTTCGTGCTGATGCATGGCGAGACCTCGGACACCTGCGCGCACGTTCACCGGGGGACCAAGGTCCGCAAGATGCACGCCAGCCGCCGTGATGCGTTCCGTAGTTTGAATGCCGCTCCTGTGGCCGTCCTGGACCTCGACGGCGGCTTGAAGATGGCGTCCCAATGCCATCCGAAGAACGATGTCAAGGTGCAGGCGGACACCCGCATGGAGCCGAACGTGGGGCTGCTGCACTTCTATCCTGGTCTGAGCGCCGAGGCAGTGAGCAGGTTCGCTGACGGTCTGCGAGGGCTGGTCATCGCCGGCACCGGCCTCGGTCACGTCTCCAGGGACCTGGTGAGGGGCTTGAAGAACCTGACCTCCCAGGGGATAACCGTGGTCATGACCACCCAGTGCCTGGAAGGAAGGGTGAACCTGAACGTCTACGATACTGGTAGGGACCTTCTCTCCGCCGGAGTGATCCCCGGCGAGGACATGCTGCCTGAAACGGCACTAGTGAAGCTCATGTACGTCCTGGGCCGAACGGACGAGCCGGACAAGGTCAGGGAGCTGATGCTCACCGATCTTCGGGGCGAGATCTCGGAAAGGAGGGAGCTGTGATGCATCAGCTGACCTGCGGAATAGAGATCCATCAGCAGCTGGACACCCACAAGCTGTTCTGCTCCTGCCGCTCCCGTCTGGTGGAGGAGGAGGGAAATCGCTTCCGGCGCCGGCTGCGCCCGACGCAGAGCGAGATGGGGGAGATCGACCGCGCCGTCCTGGCGCAGGCCGAACGGCGAATGCATTTCACCTACCAGGCTCCCCATGGCGTGTCTTGCCTGGTGGAAGCGGACGAGGAGCCGCCCCACGACGCGGACGAGGAGGCGATGCAGGCCTCCCTGATCGTCTCGGCCATGCTGAACTGCCGGGTGATGGACGAGGTGCACTTCATGCGCAAGATCGTCATCGACGGTTCGAACACCAGCGGTTTCCAGCGCACGGCGTTGGTGGCCGTGGACGGCCACCTGGAGGTGAACGGCCGTAAGATCGGTATACTGTCCCTATGCCTCGAGGAGGACGCCGCGCGCAAGGTGGAAACGAAGGACAGGGAGGTCACGTACCGCCTGGACCGCCTGGGGATACCGCTCATCGAGATAGCCACCGCCCCGGACATGCACGACCCGGACGAGGTGAAGGAGGTGGCGCAGCGTTTGGGCTCCATGCTCCGCTCCACGCGCAAGGTGAAGCGCGGTCTCGGGACGATAAGAGAGGACCTCAATATTTCCGTACCGGATGGCGCCAGGGTCGAGATAAAGGGGGCTCAGGACCTTTCCCTGCTGCCGACGTACGTCCGCAACGAGATGGAGAGACAACGTTCCCTCATAGAGATCAGGCGGATCCTCAGGGAAAGGGGCGCTGTTCCCGTTCCGGTGGTGGCCAAGGACATTTCCGCCCTGTTGAATGATAGCCGATCCAAAGTTATCCGCTCCGCCCTGTCCAAGGGCGGCAAGGTGTTCTGTTCCGCTTTGCCGTTATTCGCTGGAACCATGCGCAGCGCCGATGGAAAATTACGATTGGGGGCGGAGTTGGCCCAGCACGCCCGCTCCCGCGGAGTTGCCGGAATATTCCACTCCGATGAACTTCCCGCTTACGGCATCACCGTTGAAGAGGTGCAGGCGATACGCAAGGAGCTCTGTCTCCAAGATGGCGACGCATTCGCGCTTTGCGCCGACGCCGCCGACCGGGCGGAACCTGCTCTTCTGGCCGCCGTGGCCAGGGCCAACCAGGCTCTTGTCGGCGTGCCGGAGGAGACCCGCGATCCCTTGCCGGACGGCACCTCCGTCTACAGCCGTCCGTTGCCGGGGGCGGGGCGCATGTACCCCGAGACGGACGTGAAGCCTATACTGATAGGCAAGGATCGGTTGGAGCACATCAGCCAGAACCTTCCGGAGCTTCCCGAGGAGCGCATGGCGCGCATTTCCAGGGAATACGGCGTGAACGAACAGCAGTCCCGTCAATTGGTAAAGGACGGTTTCGACGAGCTGTTCGAGGAGGTGGCCAAGGACCGGGCCATGGCGGCGGTGGCCGCCCGCACCTTCCTGAGCACCTATCCGGAGCTGATGAAGGAAGGGGTGGACCTGGGGTCGCTGACGGACGAAAGGGTCAAGGAGGCCTTTGCCGCTTTATCGGCCGGACGGTTCGCCAAGGAGGCGCTTCCCGCGGTGCTCAAGGAGCTTGCCAACGGTTCCGGCGTCGAAAAGGCGGTAAACGCCTTAGGACTGGGCTCGCTGGACCAGGGGGAAGCTGCCGGCATCATCGACATGATCATCAAGGAAAGGGCTGAATTCGTGCGGGAGAAGGGGGAAGCCGCCGTGGGGCCGCTCATGGGCGTGGCAATGAAGGAGCTGCGCGGCAAGGTGGACGGCAGACAGGCCGCCGACCTGCTGAAGGAGAGGGTGCAGGCGTTCCTCAAAGGGTGAGCCTCAGCACTCGTAGCTCCTCGAAGAAGAGGGTCTTGGAAGCCACGGTCTCGATACGCCAGCCCGAGAGGGCATCTTCCAGGGCCGAGGGGTCCATGTCATCGGAGATGAGCAGCAGTACCCTTCCTCCGGGTTCCAGGCGCTCTCTCGCCTGTCTAAGGAAGCGGTCCGTGAGGCGTACGCCGTCCTCACCGCCGGCCCAGCACAGGTCCTCCTGCCCCTGGACGTCCCCGCGCAGGTAAGGGGGGTTGAAGACGATCAGGTCGAACTTTCCCGATACGTCAGTGAACAGGTCGCTCTGGACCACGCGTGCATCGAGCCCGTTCATCTTGGCGCTGTTCTCGGTGGCCCGGACCGCCCTCTCGTCCACGTCGACCGAGGTGACGACCGCCCCAGCCCTGGCCATGTGCATGGATATGATCCCGGAGCCGCAGCCCATCTCCAGCGCTCTCTCTCTCCTATCGACATCTATGGCGGACAGCAGGAGATAGGTGTCCTCGGCCGGTGAGTAAACCTCCGGGCGGATGTCCAGCTGGATGGTGCGGTCGCGAAGCACGGACGTTCAGCGTTGCCAGGGGTAATAACCTTTCCCGAAGGGTTTAAACGGGGATGGTATATCGGACAAACGTGGACACGTACAGCCTGTTCGGTATCGGCGTCATCATCGCAGCACTGCTGCTCGCCCACCTCAGGCGATATCCCCTGGCGCAGGTGCTGGTGCTGATCAACCTGGGCATGTTCCTGTTGAGCATAATCGCCAACTGGGGCTCACCTTATTATCTGTCGGAGGTGCAGCGTGAGCTTGGCTTCCGACCGTACTACGTAGGCGAGCCGTCCAACTGGTTCACCGTATTCACTCACATGTTCGTGCACGCCGACCTCATGCACGTGCTGTTCAACATGATCTTCCTGATACTGATAGGCGTTCCGCTGGAGGAGCGCATCGGGAGGCGGAACTTCGCCATATGCTTCTTCATCCCGGGGCTGCTGGCCCTGTTATTGGAGGCGACGGTGCGGGGGTTCGATTCCGGGATACTCATTCTCGGCGCGTCAGGAGCGGTGGCCGGGACCATGGGCGCGCTTCTTTTCCTGTATCCTAAGGACGAGATCCCCATGTTCCTCGGCTTCATATTCCTGCCCCGGGTGCCCGTCTGGATCTCGGTGGGCGCATGGTTCGCCATCCAGGCGGTATCGGCATTCACGCTACCATCCGGGATAGCTTCCGGTGGTGTTGCATATGCGGCGCACATCGGCGGCTTCGTGGCCGGGATGGGTGTGGCGTTCCTTCTGCCCGGGAAGAAGGAGAGCGATCCTGACAGCGAAGTGGACCTGGAGGGCCTGGCCACCACCGATGAGCTTCGGGCGATCAAAGAGCGCATCGAAATGGAGACGGAGCCGGACGTCCGGCGGGCCTGGCTGGAGAGGTTCGTAGAACGTTCCGTTTGCCCCTCCTGCGGTAACCGTCCGAAGCTGGAGGGAAACCGTATTAAGTGCGCATGCGGATGGGAGAGGTCGGTAAGATGAGCGTGAACAGGGTGGATGTGCTCTGCCCGGGGATGATCGTCCGCGACGGGCCGATCGTCCTGGAGGCCCGCTCCACCGCGACCTTGGTGATCCGGGGGGAGCGGCGGCTGCTGGTGGACACCAGTGGACCTCAGAATCGCCAGATGTTGACCGAAGCCCTGCGGTCCCGAGGACTAGGTCCATCGGACATCGAGCTGATCGTTCTCACCCATGCGCACGGCGACCACGAAGGGAACCTCGGAATGTTCCCTGATGCCAAGGTGATAGCGCACCGCGCGGAAGGCGGAGAGATGACC
>DUJZ01000167.1 GCA_013329565.1 Methanomassiliicoccales archaeon | reverse complement strand
TGGACTGCGCCGCCTACGAGCCGACCAAGGAGTTCCGCGACGTCGTGCGAGAGCTGAGGCCCGGCGACCGGCTGCGCCTCTTTGGCGAGCTTAGGGCGGAACCGAGGACGCTGAACGTGGAGAAGTTCCAGATCATCTCCGCCGCCCCCGAGCTAAGAAAAGTGGCCAACCCCCGCTGCCCGGTATGCGGAGGACCAACGAAGTCCGTGGGGTCCGCGGGCGGCCATCGCTGCAAGAAGTGCGGAAAGAAGAACGACCTAGAGGCGACGAGGGAAGAGGTGACCAGGAACATCTCCCCGGGGTGGTACGAACCACCGGTTTGCGCCCGCCGACACCTTGGGAAACCGCTCAAGCGCATGGGCCTGGAACGACATCAGCCGTAGGGCGTAATCGACATTGATTTATACCCCGTCGTTCTATGAGAAGAAAAACCCGACCAGCCAACTGGCGGGGTGAAGGATCATGCAGGAAGCAGTCATCATCAGCGCGGCAAGGACCGCCATAGGCAAGTTCAACGGGACCATCAAGGACGTGCCGGCCACCCAGCTGGGCGCGACCGCCATCAAGGAAGCGGTCAAACGCTCCGGCCTGCAGCCGGCGGACATCGAGGAATGCCTGATGGGCAACGTTCTTTCGGCCTCATTGGGGCAGAACCCGGCGCGGCAGGCGGCAGTGGGCGCCGGGCTGCCGTACGAGATCGGCTCCACCACCATCAACAAAGTATGCGGGTCGGGGATGAAGGCGGTCATGCTGGCCGCCAACGCCATCAAGGCCGGTGAGTACCAGGCCATCGTGGCCGGGGGCATGGAGAACATGAACTCCGCCCCGTACCTTCTGAAGCAGGCCCGCTTCGGTTACCGCTTGGGAGACAACAAGATAGTGGACCACATGGTAAACGACGGGCTGTGGGACATCTTCAACGATATGCACATGGGCATCACCGCCGAGATCGTGGCGGAAAGGTTCAACGTGACCAGGGAACAGGCCGACCTGCTCTCGTTCCAATCGCACCAGAGGGCGCAGAGGGCGCAGTCCGAAGGGCGGTTCGACGAGGAGATCGTTCCGATCGTGATGAAAGGAAAGAAGGGCGACATCGTGTTCGACAAGGACGAGGGCATACGCCCAGATACCACACCGGAAGCCCTGGCGAAACTATCGCCGTCTTTCAAGAAGGATGGCATGGTGACCGCCGGGAACGCCTCGCAGATCAGCGACGGGGCGGCCGCCCTGGTCGTATGTTCCAGGGATTTCGCCGATTCCCGGGGGATCGAGCCTCTGGCGGAGATATTGGGTTACGCCACCAGCGGCACCCGCCCGGAGTGGATCATGGAGGCGCCGATCCCGGCGACCCGCAAGCTGCTGGAAAAGATGAACATGAGGATCGGCGACTTCGATCTGTTCGAGCACAACGAGGCCTTCGCCACCGCTTCCGTGGCGGTGCGCAGGGAGCTCGCCGTTCCGGAGGACCGCTTCAACGTGAACGGCGGGGCCATCGCCCTCGGGCATCCCATAGGCTGCTCGGGAGCGCGGATCCTGGTGTCGCTAATCCACGCCCTGCAGGACCAGGGCAAGAGGACCGGCCTGGCCACCCTCTGCCTGGGCGGCGGGAACGCGGTATCCATGGCCATCCGCGTCTAAACCCCCTTTACCAATACATTTTATAATGGCGATATCAATTATTGTCGATTCCAATGCCCGGTCTAGAACAGTTGCTGGCTCAGGTAGGGTCCCACCGGGACGAGATGGTCGAGGCCCTCAGCGAGCTTATTAGGATACCGGCGATCGGTCCGGAGAGCGGAGGGAGCGGCGAGCTGGAAAGGTCCCGCTACCTCAGGGACATCCTGGACCACTCCAAGTTCGACGACGTGGAGATGTACGACGCCCTGGACGAGAGGGTCAGGCTGCGGCTGAGGCCGAACATCGTGGCCAAGAAGAAGGGAAGGTCCGATCAGACGGTCTGGGTCGTGGCGCACATGGACACCGTGCCGCCGGGTGACCTGAACTCCTGGAACACCCCTCCGTTCTCTCCCCGTTTGGTAGATGGCAAGCTATACGGACTGGGGTCGGAGGACAATGGCCAGGCGCTCATTGCCGGTCTTTTCGCCACCGAGACGCTGATGAGCATGGGCGTGGAGATGGAGCGCTCCCTCGGTCTGGTCCTGGTGGCCGACGAGGAGATGGGCAACGAGCGCGGGATCAAGTTCCTCCTCAAGGAAGGCGTGTTCAAGCAGGGCGACATAATGTTCGTCCCGGACCACGGAACGCCCCGCGGGGACGAGGTGGAGATCGCCGAGAAGCATATTCTTTGGTTGAAGTTCACCGTCACCGGGAAGCAGGCGCACGCCTCCCGGCCGGACCTGGGAACGAACGCCATGCGCGTCGGATCGGAGCTGATCGTTTTCCTGCAGGACTTCCTGCACCGCAAGTACAACGGCCGCGATGAACTTTTCACCCCTGACCGCTGCACCTTCGAGCCCACGAAGCGTTTGCAGACCGTCGGAAACGTGAACACCATCCCCGGAGAGGACGTCTTCTTCTTCGACTGCCGCATACTTCCGCAATATGACATCGACGCCTTGCGCAGCGACATAACCGCCGTGCTGGGCATCTTCGAGCAGAAGACCGGCACCGAGATCAAGATGGAGACGGTGCAGGAGACCCGGAGCGGGCCGCCGTCCGATCTGGAAGGGGAGGGCATGAAGGCCCTGATGTGGGCCGTCAAGCGGGTAAAGGGCGTAGAACCGAAGCCGGTCGGGATCGGCGGCGGCACCTGCGCCAACTTCTTCCGCCTGGCGGGAATGGACGCCTACGTCTGGCAGACCATCGAGGAGCTGGCGCATACGCCCAACGAGTATTGCGTCATAGACAACCTGGTGGAGGACGCCAAGGTGTTCGCGGTTGTGCTCGCGGCGTTATGCTGCGGCAGCCAGTTCCAGATCTGAAAAAACCTCTTCACTCCTTCTTTTCGCCGAACAGCCGGTCGATCATCCACTGGCTGTCGAACTTTATGATGTCGTCGTATCCCTGCCCGGTGGACATGAACGCGATCGGCTTCTTGATGGAGTGAGCTATCGACAGCGCGGCGCCGCCCTTGGCGTCGGTGTCGATCTTGGTTAAGATCACAACGTCGATGCCGATCTCCTTATCGAACGTCCGGGCCTGCTCTATCGCATCGTTGCCGGCCAGTGAATCGCCTACGAAGACGGTCAGGTGCGGCTTCACCACTCGCTTGATCTTCTTCATCTCGTCCATGAGGTTGGAGTTGGTCTGCATTCGGCCGGCGGTATCGACGAGAACCACGTCCTTCTTGCGGGCCTTGGCGTGCTCCAGGGCATCGTACGCCACGGCCGCCGGGTCTCCCCCGGCCTGGTGCTTTATGACCTTGCTTCCCAGTCGGTCGGCGTGGATCGTTATCTGCTCGATCGCCCCGGCCCGGAAGGTGTCCGACGCGGACATAACGACACTGAAGCCCTGACCCTGCAGGCGCTTGGTGAGCTTGGCGATGGCGGTCGTCTTGCCAGTTCCGTTTATCCCCAGGAACATGACGATGACCGGCTTCTCGTGGGCGGCTATGAACGAGTCGAAATCGAACTCGCTTCCCTTGAGAACGGAGCGCACGGCGTTCTTCAGCGCCATCTCGATGGCGTCCTCCACCCGGTAGGAACGATCAACGCGCTTGCCGAGAAGGTCCGCTCTGACGGACGCTTTGATCTCCTCGACGATGGGGAGGGCGACGTCCGCCTCTAGAAGAACAAGTTCCAGTTCCCAGAGCAGGTCGTCAAGGTCCTTCTCCGATATCTTCTTCCCGGAGTCGCCGACGACCTCCTCGACCTTGGCCGAAGGCTCTATATCCTTCTTGCTGAGGCCGAGGATCTTCTTCAGGGAATCGAACATGGCCCTATCACTTCGGGCCCTGCTGCATCCTCTGGTATTCCTGCTGGACGATCTGGGAGAGCTGCTGCATCTTGGACTCGACGACCGTGCGGCTCTCGCTGGCCTTCTTCAGGGCGTCCATCAGCTCGCCGATGCGCACGTCGACGGTGGCGATGGCGTCCTCCATCGGCTTGTCGACGGAAACGCCAGTGCCCACGCCGACCAATACGCGGTCGCTGCTGACGATGGAGGCGTAGACGTAAGCGCTGCCTCCCACCGGCATGAGGACCTCCTCGCCGGGCTTTCCCTTCGCAACCGCTTCCAGCGTGTCCTTGGCCCGGGAATGGTCCTCCAGGGACATCTGCAAGAGCTGGCCCTGCTCGTTGATCGCCTCAAGTTGGGCCTTGTAGGCCTCCAGGGTGCCCATGGCCTGGCGCATCTCTTGCTCGTTCATCACTTCTCACCGATCTGGTGCTTCACGATCGGGTCGGTCACGTCAGCGGCCGCCAGCGTCTTGACCTCAGCCAAGGTGATCTCTTCCCGCCTCTTGCGGTGCTTGCTGCCCAGGTCGGACAATACTTTCTCCTTGGCCGCGTTCTCATCGACGGCGGCCACCTGGACGCTGAAGTTCTGCATGCTCTTACGGTAGCCCACTCTGCTTGCATCATATGAGCCGGTAACCTGAAAAGCTTTCATCGGGGTTGCCTCGGGCGAGGAACGGGGTTCACCCAATAAAGCTTTTGGTCGGTAGCGCATCCGCCAATCATGCGGACCATCGCCGTGTACCGGCCCGGAAAGGCCTTCCCGTCCTTCTCCGTGACCGGCGCCCAGTGCCAACTCCTGTGCGAACACTGCCAGGGGCGCTTCCTGAAAGGCATGTCCTCCGTCAACGGCCCGGATGAGCTGCTGGCCCTGGCCGATGTCGTCCGTTCGGCCGGGGGCACCGGGTTCCTGCTCAGCGGGGGCTGCGACGAACATGGCAAGGTGCCGCTGCTCCCTTACGTCGAAGCGGTCCGGAAGATCAAGACGACGACCCAGCTCATGGTGAACCTGCACCCCGGCCTGGTCTCCGAAGAAGAGGCCGACAGGCTGGCGTCGAGCCTTGCCGACAGGGTATCTTTCGATCTCGTTCTTGACGAGGGAGTCATACGTCACCGGATGCACCTGGGCCGTTCTCCGGTTGATTACCTGTGTTCCTTCCAGGCCCTGTGCCAGGCGTTCCCTGGCAGGGTCGCCCCGCACATTCTGCTCGGCACGGGAAGGGAGGAGCGAGAGCTGGAGGCGATACGCGAAGCGTGCCGGGAGGACGTTCCCTGCGTGATCCTTCTTTCCCTGGTCGGTGAGAAGGTGGACGACCGGGAGGGGCGATTGCTGAGGGCCGTGAAAGAAACCCGTTCGCACGGTCGGACGGTGCTGATGGGATGCATGCGCCCGCGAGGAAACCCTGAACTGGAGATGAGAGCGCTCGAAGCAGGCGCCGAAGGCATGGCCTCGCCTTCCGTGGAAACGTTGAAAATGATGAAGGAAAAAGGTTGGGGGGTGGTGGAGCGCCGGTACTGCTGCGCCCTTCACCGGTAGATGCCCTGCTTGAACCTCTTGTTCATCGTGAACATGTACACCGCCCAGATGGCGTTCCCGATCAGGAACACCGCCAGGATCGGGGAGAGGTAGTTCACCAGGGAGGTGTTGATGTTACGGGAGGTGTCGTAACTTATCGTCACCGGCACGTCGTCAACGCTGTATACCAGGATGTAGAACCGGCTGTGCTTGGTGGCCGGAAAGTCAACGTCTATCTCCGGGTCGGCCCGATAGTCGTCATTCACCCGGTACGCGCCCAGCACCGCCTTGCCATCGTCCTTGAACAGCTCGTAGTTCGCCTCGGTCAGTATGAACACCTCGGCCAGGTGTCCGTCGGACAGCATCTCGATGCGGTTCACTTCCACCATGCCCAGGGGGTCGCTGTTGAACATGGTGGCGACGCCCGGGTCGGTCGAGGAATCGCTGGACACACTGCCATGGGCTCCCATGCTGGCGTCCAGCATCTCCGGTAGGATCGGAGCCCAGAGCAGCAGGATGACGATCAGCGACACCATGGCCCAGAGCATGGCGGAGCGCGCCGAGCGCTGGGTTATGAGGAACTTGGCGCTCTGGCTCCGCATGAAGCGCAGCTCGAGCACGATGAATACGAAGCCTTCCACCATGACCACGATGCCCATTATGAGCACGAAAAAGATGAACGAGTTGATACTGATGAAGAAAGGCTTCATGCTGAACCCGCCCTCCGCCCACAGGAGGTATGTGGCGAAGGCCAGGATTATTATCGCCTGGGCTATGAACAATAGTTTCTTGGTCCTTTGAATATGAACTAGGCGATAGCCTCCCTCAAGCTTCCCGGCGTCGTATTTCATGGGACCCTGCGAATAATTCACTGGACGGTTAATATAGTTTTACCCCCCGTCAGCCGAGGACGGCCCAACGCCGGAGTACGAGGAACAGGGCGGCGTAGGCCGGAACCTCCATCGTCCCCTCGCCACGCACCTGGAAGTCCTTGATGTGGGTGTCCAGACGTTCCTTCAGAACAACTTTCACGGTCCTATCCGGAAGCGATCCAGGTACGGCGTCCCGCAGGGGATCGAAATCGTTCATCTGATCTCTGGTAAGGGTAACCACCTTCAGCCCGGTCTTGCCATGAAGCGAGCCAGGAAGCCGGATCAGGCGCTTCACGTCCCGGGTGACCGGCTCGTCTATCTGCCCGGCCATCCTTTCCTTGAGCGATTGGAGCACCATCTGTATGAACAGCTCCTTGACCCGGTCGGAGGTGAAGTACTCCAGGCTGTCCTCGCGCATCATCAGGTCCAGTCCGGTCGATTCGCCGCGCTTGCCGTGCAGCGAGCGCCGCATGTCGTCCAACGTGGCGTCCTTGGCCGTCCGCAGGGGAGGATATCTTTCCCGAAGGCCTTTATTGCTCATCGCACCGACCTCAGAGGCCACCTTCTCCATCACCCCGCGGCCGAAGCGCCGCCAGCCCCCCTCGTCCTTCCCCGGGACGCGGTACGCCCGCTCCACCTTCACCTTCTCCTTGAAGTCCTTCTTCATGATGGCGGTGGACGGGAAGAGGCTATCCAGGTCCAGGTCGGTGCCGCCCACGAAGTCGATTATTTCCCCGCGCTCATGCGATCCCAGCGTCCGCACCCTTGGGTCCCGGACGTGAACGTGGTATCCGCGCCCACCGGAGAAGCTTATTCTGACGTACTTCTCGTCGAAGCCGAACTCCCCGAATATGTAGCGGTCCACCAGGGACATTGCTTCCTTCTTGACCAGGATGAGCATGTCCTCGTACGACAGTCCTTCCGCACCGCGGATGTGGTCGGCGTCCAGGTCGAATATGAGGTCCGCGCCTTTCCAGCCCTTGAGGTCCATGGTCGGCGCGGACGGACGCTGATAGAGGGCGGACGAGAAGTAGGCGTGCGAGGGTACCTGGTTCACAAGGAACCGCCGGTAGTCGTTCTCCTCCAGGAAGCCCATGTGCCTCCGCACGAAATCGCGATCGAAGAACATGAAGCCGAACTCGCGGTCCCTCAGGTCGGCCGGCGCCGGCGGCGGCGACCTCCGGTAGTACTCCCGGAAGAGGTCCATGGCGAACTCGATCTCCCTGTTCACGAACTCCCCATGCCCTCCGGCGGATAAAAAGGTTGTAATGGCCGAATACCAAACTATATAGACAACTCAGAATATTTTCTCCCGATCGGCATGAAGGCTTACATCAGGGTCATCTATTCCAGCGACGGCAGCTCCCCCGGACAGGTCGGTTCGGTGTTCCTCAGCAAGGGCTTCAGGAAGGTGCCCGGGGTCCCCGGCTACGAGATCGACGTTCTGAACGAGGCCGAAATGGTCCAGCTGCTGGAGGAACTGCACGTCTCCCTCAAAGGATTGGAGGTGCGCTACATACCCACCCTGGGAACGATGGAAGGTCAGCCGACCTCCGGCTACCGCCAGAGAGTGGCAAAACTTCGCGATCTCAACATGGAGCCGATGGAGCTTTCCGGACTGTTGGAGGAGGATGCCGGCAGGTTCAAGGCGGCCGTGCACGAGAAGCTCGAGGCGTACCTGGACTCCATAATCGCCGAGAGGCAGGAAGAAGTGACCGTCGCCGAAGCGAAGGTCATGGCCGAACGCGCCCGGGTGATGCTGATGGAGCAGTTGCGCGACGGCCGTACCTTCCACGAGCTGCTGAAAGCGGTACCGATGGAGGAGGACGAGCTCTCCCAGAGGCTGCTGGAGCTGGTGGAGAAGGGAGCGATCAGGGCGGAACAGAAGGGCCGCAGCGTCGTTTACGTCGCCGTCTAAACCCTTCCTTCCTTCTTGTACCACTCGACGAAGCGGCTCAGCCCCTCGTCGATCTTGACCTTCGGCTGCCAGCCCAGCAGCTCCTTGGCTTTGGAATTGTCGCCCCAGGTATGGTCCACGTCACCAGGCTGCGGCGGCAGGTATTCCGGTCTCAGGTCCTCGCGGCCGACCGCCTTGAGTATTGACGATACGACCTGGTTGACGCTGACGGTGGAACCGCTGCAGACGTTGAGCGGCTCCCCCCTCAGGTCAGGGCAGTCGGCGCAGCGGCGAATGGCGTTCACCACGTCCGAAATGAAGGTGAAGTCCCTGGTCTGCTCCCCGTCGCCGAAGATCTGAGGGCGCAGACCGTCCAAGGCGCGGTCGGTGAAGATGCGTATGGCCATGTCCGGGCGCTGCCTCGGCCCGTAGACGGTGAAGTAGCGCAACGAAACGCTCTGCAATCCGTACAGCTTGTAGAACAACGTGCAATAGTACTCGGCGGCGAGCTTGGAGGCTGCGTACGGGGATATGGGCACCGCCGGGTCAGTTTCCCTGGCTGGAAGTCGCACAGCGTTGCCGTAAACGGAAGACGATGATGAGCTGACGACGCGCTTCACGTTCTCGTCACGTGCGGCCAGAAGAACGTTCAGAGTGCCGGTGGTGTTGGCGTGATGCGATCTAAGCGGGTCCTTCACGGAGATGCGCACCCCGGCCTGGGCGGCCAGATGGAAAACCACGTCGGCGTCCTCGAAGCTCCGCCTCAGGGAGTCCAGATCAAGGATGTCCACCTCCATGAGCTTGAAGTCCCTGTTCTCCAGGTGCCGGCTCAGGAAGCGCATCTTGCCCGAATAGTAATCGTCAAAGTTGTCGACGCCGACGACCTCGTGCCCTTCGGCCAGCAGCAGGTCGGTCAGAGTGCTTCCGATGAATCCCGCGGCCCCGGTCACCACAGCTCTCATTTATATCGGAACGCGGAAGGCCTACGCGGTAATAATCCTTCCTGGAACGGACGAAGAACGTTGGCCATCCCATTTCTGAGATACGCTTTTATAGAACCACTAACAAATCTTAAATACAGAACCCTTCATCATAATGGCCTGGTGAAAAGAGATGGGCGCGTCCATTAGGACCTTTGGACTGTTCGTGTTCATGATCGGCCTGTTCATGGCCATCGGCTGGCTGGTAGGGTCCCTGTTCCTGGGGGACTGGGTGCTGGGGGCGCTGATGTTCCTGGTCCTGGCTAGCTTGATCAATTTCGTGTCTTACTTCTTCTCCAGCAAGATCGTGCTGCGGTCGTACCGCGTAAAGATGGTCAGCGAGGCGGAAGCCCCACGCCTGTACCGCATCGTGCGCAACATCGCAGCGATGAACGGCATCCCGATGCCCAAGGTCGGGATAATCCCGACCAGCAACCCCAACGCCTTCGCCACCGGGCGCAACCCGAAGAACGCCGTGGTCTGTGCGACGGAAGGCATCATGCGCCTGCTGGACGATGACGAGCTGGCAGGTGTCATGGCCCACGAGATGGCCCACGTCAAGGACCGGGACATCCTGATCATGAGCGTGGCCAGCACCATTGCCGGGGCGATATCTTTCGCTGCAAGGTTCGCTTTCTACGGGTCGTTGTTCGGCGGCCGCCGGAACGAGGGCGGGGTGATCATCGCCATCGTTCTTGCCATAACCGCCCCCATAGCGGCGATGATCGTGCAGCTGGCCATATCCCGCAACCGCGAGTACAGGGCGGATCGCGAGGGGGCCAAGCTCATCGGTCGCCCGATGCATCTGGCCCGGGCGCTGGAGAAGCTGGAGGCCGGCAACCGCCGCGACCCCATCAGGTTCGGCAACCCCTCGTCCTCGAACATGTTCATCGTGAACCCCTTCCGAGGCGGTGGACTGGCCACCTTGTTCATGACCCACCCGCCGATGGCCGAGAGGATCAAGAGGCTCAAGCAGCAGGCCAGCGAGATGGGCCGGTTCTGAAACCGATTACCAGATCTTCATTTCTGGCCGTTGAAGAGCAGCTGCCCGCACAGCCTGTTCGAGCGCAAGAAGTCCAGACCGGGGCCGATGTTGCCCACCTCTCCCAGCGAGTGATGCATGTCCGTGCCGATGGACACCTTTACCTTCTTGTCGAACGCGCGATAGAACCGCTCGGAGTGCTCGTAGAGGAGCCGTCCCTGCCTGGCGTAATGCTGGGAGGTCGGCACTTCAACGAACGCGCCCATGTTCGCAAGCCGATCGGCAAGCCAGGACGGCTCCCGATCACGATAGATGCGGTCCATGTCCCAGTGGCACAGGCCGAACGGGACCTTCAGGTCCTTGGTCAGTGAACGCAGCTCGTTGAGAGGGATGCCGCCCTGCAACGGGTCTTCCACATACTCGAAGAGGACGAGGTCCAATGTGTTCAGGAGATCGAACGGCAGCTCGTAGAGATCGCACCGCTCCGGGTTGGTGTCGATCTCCACCCCGGCCAGCACGTTGATGCGGCCCTCGTACATCATCCTGGCGGCCTTGATATCCTTCAGGTAACGCTCGAAGTCCATGCGCTTCAGGGGGTTGATTATCTTGCACGTTTCGAAATGGTCAGTTATCGCTATGTGCGTCAGCCCCGATCGGAACGCCGAACTCACGACCTCCATCACCGTGAAGTCCCCGTCGGAATAGAGGGTGTGGGTGTGAAGATTGATCCGTCCCGCCATCATGAGCGTATCCGTACCCGCATCGATATAAAGGCTTGCGAAAAAGGACAAAAAGGTTTGGAGGGGAGGGCACGCCCCTCCCCTCAGCTCGTGAGATCACCGTTCATCGTCAGCTCATATGGCCTCTTCGCCCCTCTCGTTCGTCCGCACCCTGACCACCAGGTCAACGGTCCACACGAATATCTTCCCGTCACCGATGTTCCCGGTGAAGGCGGCCTTCTGAATGGTGTCGACCGCCCTGTCAGCGATGGCGTCGTCCACCACCGTCTCCAGTTTGATCTTGGGGAGCAGGTCCACATCGTAGACCGCCCCCCTCCATTGCCTGGTCGCCCCCTTCTGCACGCCCCGCCCCTGGATCTCGGTGACGTTGAGCCCGACCACCCCGATCTCGGAGAGGGCGGACTTGACGTCCCCCAGCTTCTCGTGGCGGATTATCGCCTGTACCATCTTCATTCCCGAACCTCCTGGCTCATCGTGAGCTCCTTGGTCACCATCTCCGGGTAGGCGGAGACGTTGTGCTCGCTTATGTCCAATCCCTGCAGCTCCTCTTCCGGGCTTACCCTGAAGCCCACGGTCTTCTTCAGCCCATAGAACAGGGCGAACCCGGTTCCCAGTGCCCAGGCGGCGACCACCGCCGCGCTTATAAGCTGGGCGGCGAAGAACCCGGCGTTCCCGTAGAGCAGGCCGGTCACCAGCGGACCATCGACGGCGTACACTCCGTAGGTCCCATCAGCGAACAGGCCTAGAGCGATCAGACCCCACAACCCGTTGAGGCCGTGCACGCTGACCGCGCCGACCACATCGTCGACGCCCTTCCTCTCCAGGAACCATACGCCGTAGCAGACTATGAAACCGGCCACGACGCCGATCACCAGTGCCGCCCACGGTTCGACCCAGGCGCAGCCGGCAGTAACGCCGACCAAGCCGCCGAGCATGCCGTTGACGGTGAGCCCGAGGTCGGCCGATCCCGCCCTCCTCCAGGAGATGGCCAGGGCGGTCAAGGCACCGGCCGCTCCGGCTATGACGGTGGTGACGCAGATCTTGGCGATCACCAGCTGGTTGCCGCTCAGGGTGCTGCCGGCGTTGAAGCCGAACCA
>DUJZ01000089.1:1542-13180 GCA_013329565.1 Methanomassiliicoccales archaeon | reverse complement strand
TCATGGAGACCACCGAAGCCATCCGCGCCCGCCGCAGCGTTCGCCGTTATCTAGATACCCCGGTGAGCAGGGAGACCATCGAATCGCTGCTGGAGGCGGCCATCCGCGCCCCTTCGGCAGCCAACAGGCAATGCTGGCGCTTCGTGGCCGTGACCGACAAGGAAATCATTGCCGGAATCACTAAAAACAATATGGCATTCAATGGATGGCTGAAGGATGCTCCGGCCGTCATAGTCGTCTGCGCCGACCCCAAGGAGTCCACGGATTTGAACGGCCTTCCATATTACATGTGGGACTCCGCCCTCGCCATGCACAACCTGGTACTTGCGGCCACGGACATGGGCCTGGGGACCTGCTACCTCGCGGCTTATAAGGAGGACAAGGTCAAGGAACTTCTAGGCATTCCAGAAAACATAAGGGTCGTCTGCATGACACCCCTGGGACATCCCACCGAGAAGAGGTCGTTAGGTGAAAAGCTCACCAAGGCGGTGACCGGCAGTACGAATAGGAAGCCGCTTTCGGATGTGGCGCACTGGGATAAGTGGTGAGGCCGCTGGATCCCCATCCCTTGCACCTTCCATCATAAAATATTATTTAGTTAATTAATTAATATTAACCATTATATCATTCCGAGATTGGTATCGCCTTTATGAAGGAGATCAAGGGCTCGGTCATGATCAACGTGCCGGCGGAGAAGGTCTGGACGGTCCTCTCCGAGAGTGCGATGTACAAGGAATGGAACCCGTTCATAACCCAGTGGAGCGGAGAACTGAAGGAGGGCAACCTTCTAGATGTCACCATCGCTCTGCCAGATCGCCCTGACACCAAGTTCAAGTCGAAGGTGATGAGGGTGGAATCCGGAAAGGAGATCCTGACCAAGGGTGCCATAAAGAAAGGGCTTCTAACGTCCGAGCATTCCTTCCTTATCGAGACGATCGAGGACAGCAAGTGCGTGTTTTCTCAGAGAATCAAGTTCACCGGCCTCATGACCCTTTTCGTAGGGAAGACCATCAAGGCCGCCCAGGTCAACTTGAACAAGATGAACGAGGAGCTAAAGAAGCGCTGCGAGAAGAAGTAAAGATAAAATGGAGCTGGGACCGTGATTTGAACACGGGTGTGCGGATTACCGCCTTGGTGGACTGCAGTCCGCCACATGGCCGCTCTGTCATCCCAGCCTTGAAGGTTGATTCTGTAGCCCGTATAATTAGATTTTCGTTTTCGCCTGGAGAACGTCTCAAAGACCCGGTTGGATCAGCGCCTGTTTCAACAACCCTCTTTTTGCCAGTTCCCCGTCGATGAAGGGACGGTAGTTCCTGGAGCAGCACCTTCCCGCGGGGTTCGTCACCTTGCACTGTCCTCCGCCTCCGATGCCCGTGATCTGCTTTACGTCCTCGAAGGTGCTAGCGCCGTTCTCGATCGCTTTGATGACATCCTCCTCCGTCACCTGCTTGCAATAGCACAACGGCCTGGGGGACGAGCGCTCCTTGAAGGTCACCCTGGTCTTGACATCGGCCTTTCTCAACACCCTTCCAGCGGCGGTGAAGTAGATTGCATCGCAGCCGGGGGTCGGGCAATGAAAGAACGGATCGTCACCAAGAGGCCATTGGGCCTCCTTGGTATGAGCGGCAACGGTGATCCTCTCGACATCCAGACCCGGGCGTTCACATAGGGGACAGTCGGTCATGAGGGTTGAATCGGATCGACATGGATATAAGAATGCGGCCCCGAGGTAAGGTGTTCTTCGATTCGATTATATACGCTCGGCAACGTAACTGGATTTCGTGCCGAACCTTCCGGACCATTGCAAGGACGTTTCCCTTCGCCATGTAGATTTTGCCTTGACCAGAGAGAACATCCTCTCCAACTTCCAGGACAAGATCGCCTACACCCGGACGGACTTCATGATCCTGAGGAACGGCAATGACACCGCTACCGTGCGCGTGATCAAGCAGAAGGGCAAGGACCTCTTCCGTCCCGTAACCGGCCTGGAGATAATCTCCCTTCCCGGGGATACCGTCTTCATCCACGACGAGGATGTGGACGTTCTAAACGTCTCGCAGCTGGCCCGTTTGGTGCGGAAGAACAACGGCAAGACCGTGGTCGTCTCCGGCATGTTCTCCCACGTTTCGTTCCTCAAGGCCGATAAGCTTCTGGACCTCCGTGTTCTGGATGTCGTTCCTCCGTCACCGTCCAAGCTGTCCGTTCTCGTAGAACGTGCGTTATCCTCCGGGCTTTTTGAGAAACCGATAGTACCCGAGTACGTGAACATCGATATCATGGAAAAGGAACGGCTGGTGAAGACACCTGGAGTGATATTCCCTTGCCGCGCCTCTGGGCTCGGTTCGGAAAAGAAGATCTTCTATCTGGACGAGACACCGGAGATCGATGTGGAATCAACGCTCATCGGATGCGATCTCTCCCGCCGCATATACCAGCACATATACCGCCGTCCTGTCGAGAGCCTGGACATATGCCCGCAGAACCTTGCCCCCAAGGACGGCGTGCCGACGATGGTCAAATGCTGCAAGGTGAAGGAAGGCTGCACCGTTGAAGGAAACATCGCATCTGTACCGTGGGGAGCCAATATGATGGACGTGGTGAAGGCGCTGCAGGCGCTGTTCCCGTAGCCCTATCTATTCTTGGAAAGGCTGCGCGCTTTCGTCAGGGCGACAAAACCCTCTTCCGTCTCCCCGAGCTTGCATAACGACTCGCCGAGAACGTACCACGCGTCGGCGTCGTCCGGAAGCTCCTCGATCTGCCGCTCGGCCATGCGCTTCGCCCTTTGATAGTTCCCGGAGTGCAGAGCGTGCCTCGCTTTCTCCATATAGCCTAGCTGCGCTTGGATGCGATCGTGCATGGCCTGCTCGGCCTCCTCGATGAACACCCTGAGTGCGTTCTGCGTGAGCCACGGATATCGTGAGGCCAGCATCCTCTTGAGCTTCTCCGCCTCGTCGGGCCTGATGTGGTAGGTCGTCCCTTCGTAGGTTGTGAGAGGAACGTTCACCAGGAGATGCCCGTGGCTGACCTCGATGAAGTTAGGGTTCCGCTTGGGCTCCTCCGCCATGCCGCTCGCAACCACCATCCCCTTAAAAAAGTTGACGATTGCGAAGTTACCGAACGACGAGGGGCGCCCATAGAAACCATTTTTAACTCCAGGTCAATTCCAACACATATGGACGAGTTGGCCCTCGGCCCCTACAATCCCAAGCTGGACATAGGGGACGTCATCGTTTACGATTCCACGCTGCGCGATGGAGAACAGACCCCTGGCGTTACTTTCAGCTTGGAGCAGAAGGTGGCCATCGCCCGCAAGCTCGATGAGATGCGCGTGCCCCAGATCGAGGCTGGCTTTCCTGCGGTCTCGGAGCGAGAGAAGGCTTCTGTCAAGGCCATCTGCGACGAGAAGCTGGACGCGGACATTCTTGTTCTTTCCAGAATAACCAAGGACGACATCGACGCCTCGGTGGACGCCGGGGTGGACATGGTGCTCCTCTTCATTGGAACGTCGGACCTGCACATCAAGCACAAGTTCCACAAGGACCGCAGGTACGTTCTGGACAAGATAATAAACGGCATAGAGTACGCCAAATCCCGCGGCGTTCAGGTAAGCATGAGCGCCGAGGACACCACCCGCACGGACCTGGACTTCCTTCTCAGCGTGTACATGGTGTCCGAGGCCGCCGGTGCGGACCGCATAGGCGTCACTGACACGTTAGGCTGCGCTTCTCCCGAGGCGATATCCTTCCTGGTCGCCCGGGCCAAGGAGGCGGTGCGCGTTCCTGTTTCACTACACTTGCACAACGATTACGGTCTTGCTCTCGCGAACGCCATTGAGGGCGTCAAGGCCGGGGCTGACGCGGTCACGACGACCGTCAACGGCATCGGTGAAAGATGCGGAAACGTCCCGCTCGAGCAGTTCGTGGCGGCCATGAAGTTCATGTACGGGAAAGATCTCGGGATCGACACCACCAAGCTCATGGAGATCTCGGAGATGGTGGAAACGTTCTCCGGTCTGCGGAAGCCGGTCAACCAGCCCCTGGTGGGGAGGAACGCCTTCTCGCACGAGTCCGGAATTCACGTGGCGGCCGTGCTCGCTTGCCCGCTAACGTACGAGAGCATCGATCCTCGCCTGGTCGGCAACGAAAGGCATATCCTCATGGGAAAGCACAGCGGGCTGAACTACATCCGGAAAAGAGTGGATGATATCGGTCTCATAGCCACGGACGAACAGCTCTCGGAGATACTGGACCGGGTGAAGATGATAGGAGAGAAGAAAGGAAGGGTGGGCGACCTCGAGTTCCGCGAGATCGTGGCGTCCGTGATACGACCGGTGCTCACAACTTGAGCCGGCCGCCGCACTCGTCCCTGCGCTGCTTCCCGAACTCCTTCATTTCCTTTAGTTCATCGCCAGAGAACACCGGTCCCTCGCGGCAGACGCGCTTCCCGTCGATGGCGCAGGAACCGCACAATCCGCCGCCGCACTTCATGTAGCGCTCCAATGACATCTGGCACGGGATCCCGTTCTCCAGACACAGTTTGTGCAGGAAGAACAGCATCTTCTCCGGCCCGCAGCCGAGGACCATGTCATATTTCGTTTGAGACATCATTTCCTTGGCCAGCTGCACAGCGTTCCCGTGGAAGCCCCTGCTGCCGTCGTCGGTCGATACCCGGACGGCAGAGGAGGTCTTCCTGGAGCGCTCCTCGAAGATCAGCTCCTTCTCGTTCCGGGCGCCAATGGCCGTATGCACTTCCGACGCGGCGATGCGCTCCATAGTGGGAAGCAAAGAGGCCATTCCCGTTCCGCCTCCGACCGCCAGTATCCTTCCCTTCGGAACGTGGTAACCTCGTCCGTAGGGACCGCGGACGATGATCATGTCCCCTACCTGCAGGGACGTCAGGGCTTTCGTTGCCTCGCCGATGTCCTTGACCGTGATGCCTTTCCTATCGCCTAAATACGACAGCGACATGGGAACCTCGTCCACGCCAGGTATCCAGACCATGATGAACTGTCCCGGGGACGCAGGAGCGTCCCAATCGAAACGGAGAGTGACGACACCGTCCGCCTCCTCTGAACGGGACGCAACGCTCACCGCGGTCTGCGTGACCATGAACCGCTCAGTCATGAGCTACCCCCACCAGCTGAGTGATGTCGCGAAGGTTGTTCTGGGCCATGTAGGACGTGATCCCGGCGCAGATGTCTCCGAAAACCTGCGGCCCGTTGCGACCGACACCGCTGCCTATTTGAACGGCGACAGCACCGGCCATCATGTACTCCAGGGCGGAGCGCCAGTCCTCTATTCCACCAACGCCGATCACCGGTATCTTGAGCGCCTCGTACAGCTCGTAGACGCATCGAACGCCCACGCCTCTGACCGCAGGGCCTGATAGACCGCCGTAACGGTTGGAAAGCACCGGCTGCCTGGCATCCACGTCTATCTTCATGGCCTTGAGGGTGTTGATCGCCACGATGGCGTCCACGCCGGCGTCCTCGGCCGCCTTGGCCACGTCGATCAACTTGTGAGTGTTCGGTGTGAGCTTGGCGAACACTGGAATAACGACGGCCTGCTTGACCTCCTTGATGATGTTGGCGACGACTTCCGGGTCCACTCCCACCTCCATGCCGTAGCCCTTGGCGTGCGGGCAGCTCAGATTGAGCTCCACCGCCTCCGCTCCGTACTCCTGCATTCGTCTGGCCAACGAAGCGAACTCTTCTGCGGACGAGCCGAAAACGCTTCCCACGATCGGAATTCCAGCCTTGGAGGCCTCGTACATCTCATCGCCGAACGCCTCTATTCCCGGGTTCGGCAGCCCCATGGCGTTCATGTAGCCGTACTCCAGCTCGACAAGTGTGGGGTTCTTGTGTCCTTGCCTAGGAACGCTGCCAATGGACTTGGTGACCAGGGCACCGGCTCCGCCCTTGGCCATGGCCAGGAGCGACCCTCCCGTCTCGCCCATGATGCCCGAGGCCAGCATGGTGGGGTTCTCCATCTCCACCCCGGCCAGGACCACCTTCAGAGATGTCATCGCTCAGCGCATGCCGTACGGAGATATTAATTTCCCTCTGTCTCGGCCACCATGACGAACCAGCCCTGCTGCTCCTCGGCGGTAGTGGTGACCTTGGCGAAACCAGCCTCTCTCAGAAGGGACGCGTACTCTTCCAGACTGCAGAACCTCATCTTGAAGCCCTTCTGCCAGGATTCGTTCCGTTCCCTCCATTTCGGGGAATCCCAGGCCTCCTGGACCAGTATCATCCGTCCTCCCTTTGCCAGTACCCGGCGGCACTCCTTGAAGTTCTCCAATAGATCGGGCCAGAAGTAGGTGGTCTCGCAGGCGAAGACCGTGTCGAACGTTCCATCATGGAAGGGCAACGACGAGACGGAGCCGCGTACCGTGCGCAGCCTTCCGTTCTTGAACGCCGATGAGTTCACCTTGCAGGTCATGCGCAGCATGTCCTGGGAAAGGTCCAGGGCGGTGAAATTCGCCTTGACGACCTTCCGGGACAGCTGGGACAGGGGACCTCCGCCCCCGCAGCCCACGTCCAGCACGTCGCCTATTGACGAGGCGTCCAAATGGTCCAGGGCCCATTCCATCATCCCCCGGTGATTGGCGTTCATTCGTCTGGCCATCATGATCCCCTGCACCCCTGCCGGCCTGCGCACCTGTGAATGGAAGTTCATAGCTCTGACCAGGACCCTCTTCCGTATAAGTACTGACAACCCTTAATAGGTGTCGTGACAATAGTAACTAATTGGGGGTTCAAAACTTGTTAACCGAGGACGGCAAGGCAATGCTAGCGAGGTCTGTCCGGGAGTACCTGAGGATGCACCCTGGAAAGAAGGCGGAGGCCAAGAAGAAGGCGGTGCGCCATTTCATGGACTACCGGGAGGCCTTCGGCGGCGGAAAGGCGTCCGACGCCCTTGTTAAAGAGGTGGAGAGGTACATAGACCGCGTGATGGCGGCCTGACCTCTCCCTCCGACCTTTTTTTTAGGACCCCGACCTATGGATTTGAAGACCATCGGTTTGAGCTATCGCGCGATCCCTTCGGACCGCCGCTTGGCCCATCAGGCCTTCTCGATGATGTAAAGGTGGCAGATCCCCAAGGTCTGGGGGAGGGACCCTATGACCTTGAAGCCCCTCTCCTGGAACAGGGACTCCATGCTCTCCGGGGAGGGAAACCTCTGTATCGACGCGCTGAGGTATTGGTATGCCGTGCGGTTGCCGGACTGCAGCCCGCCGATGAACGGCAATATCCTGGTCAGATAGGTGAGGTACACCTGTCTGACCAACGGGTACCTGGGAACGGAGAACTCGAGTATCGCCAGGCGTCCCTGCGATCTGAGCACGCGGCGCATCTCGTCGAGGAAGCCACCGATGTCGGTCATGTTCCTGATCCCGAAGGACACCATGGCCTTGTCGAAGGAGCCGTCCTTCAGAGGCAGATGCAGCGCGTCACCCTGGATGGCCGGATATGACCCGCTGCCGAACCTTCTTTTCCACTTATCCACCGCTACCCCCAACATATTCCGGGACAGGTCGACCCCGACCACCGAGCACCCCGTGCGCATGCAGGCCAGAACGGCCATGTCCCCGGTGCCGGTGGCTATGTCCAGGACCTCCTGCCCTTGGGAGGGGGCGAACTCGTCTATCATCCGTTCCCTCCACCTTACGTCGATGGACATTGACAACATGCGGTTCAGCAGGTCGTAGGTCGGCGAGATGTCGTCGAACATCCGCCCGATCCTGCGGGCGGACTTGTCCATGCACTCTTCGGTCAGATGTTCGTTGGTCATGGCGCTCACATCTGGATGAACATTGATGCCAGTATCCCCACGGCCACCAGCGCCTGGGTCATCAGTACGACCTTGACATTGGCCGTCATGCCCTGAACGAACAGGTCGATCTTCCCGGGGTCGGTGAAGGAGATGGCCGTCGCCTTGTAGGCGAAGGGGACGGTGATCAGCCCGAGCAAGCTGAGCGGGGGGATCGTTCCCAGGACCACGAACGTCAACAGGATGCAATAGACGGACACCGTTAGGACGGTGTACAGCTTGGCCGCCACCTTCGACCCCAAGAGCGTCACCAGGTTCCTCCTCCCCCCCATGCGGTCGGCCTCCACGTCCGGGAACTCGTTCAGAAGCAGGAGGTTGAAGGTGAGTATTCCGGCGGCGACGGCCATTATCAGGCAGCCCGGGTTGAGCTCCGGCAGGTGCACCATGTAAGCCCCCAGCACCGGGAGGAAGCCCAGTCCCAGGCCGGCGGCGATCTCACCCATCATGTTCCTGGCGAAGGTCTGCGTGTAGAACAGGGCGAAGACCATGCCTAGGACCACCAGGGGGAGCAGCTCCAACCCGACGTTAGCAATCAGATAGGCGCTCATTACCGCCGCGAGCAGGTAGGTGAGCCTGGCGGCGTTCATCACTTGCCTGGGGGTAAGAAGTCCGGCCTGAATGATCCCAGTGCCGCCGTTGAACATGGTCCGGTTAGTGTGCAGATCGACCCCGGTCTTGTGATCATAGTAGTCGTTCAACGTATTGACGGTGATGTGCAGCAGGACCATGATGGCCGTGAAGAGAAGGAAATTGATGGGGTCGAAGGCACCGTTGTACATGGCCAATGAACCACCGACCACGGACAGTATCACCGGGAGGAGCAGGTACTGCGCCCTTATCTCCATCATCCAAACCTTGAACGACATGTGCACCCTCATCTACGATTCAGTATTAATTTGTAGGCCGAACATTCACCCCCGAGATACCCGCTGGAGCTTGGCCAGTACGGGATAAGTTCTTAAATAATCCCAAACCGTACCAATCCCGACCCCGATGGACGTGACACGCGTAAGAAAGGACTTCCCGCTTTTTCAGCAGGAGAAGCCGCCGATCTACCTGGATAGCGCATGCCAAAGCCTGCGCCCCCGCCAGGTCATCGATGCCATGAACGAGTACTATTGCGATTTCCCGGCCTGCGGCGGCCGTTCCGTTCACCGCCTGGCCACCGAGGTCTCGATACGATTGGACAAGGCCCGGGAGGATGTCGCTTCGTTCGTCGGCGTGAAGGACGCCGAGTGCGTCATGTTCACCAAGAACGCCACGGAGTCCATGAACACCGTGGCCAAAGGCCTTCGTTTGGAGAGGGGCGACCGGGTGGTCACCACGGACATGGAGCACAACAGCAATCATGTCCCGTGGGTGCTTTTGGCCAAGGAGAAGGGGCTACGCCGGGGATACCTGTCCTTCCAGGAGCTGGAGCAGGGCAACCTGGAGCCTCTGAAGGAGGAGCTGGAGAAGGGCGTGAAACTGCTGAGCGTGGTGCACACCAACAATGTGGACGGGAGTTCGATACCCCTCAAGAAGATGGTGGAGCTGGCGCACGACCACGGCGCTCTGGTCATGGCCGACGGATGCCAGTACGCCCCCCACAATCCTTTGGACCTGACGGACATGGACGTCGATCTCTACGCCTGGTCCATGCACAAGATGCTAGGCCCTTCTGGAACTGGCATATTGTACGGTAAGAGGGAGGTCCTGGAGAAGGTTGAACCATTAGTTACCGGCGGAGGCGGGGTCGCTATCACGACCTACGACACGGCGGACATACTGCCGATACCGGAGAGGTTCGAGGCCGGGCTTCAGAACTACGCCGGGATAATCGGAAGCGGGGCGGCGGTCCGGTACCTCCAGGACATAGGAATGGAGGAGATATCGGAGCACGAGCGCCGTCTGAACGTCATCGCCACCGATGGGCTCATGTACGTCCGGAACCTGTCAATGCTCGGACCGGCGGATCCGCGCCGCAAGGGCGGCATCTTCTCCTTCAATCTGAAGGGGATGCTCCCGCACGACGTGGCCATGATACTGGACGAGATCGCCTCCGTTCTGATACGGTCGGGAATGCATTGCGTTCATCCCTACTTCTCCTCGCACGGACTGGAAGGATGCGCCAGGGCTTCGTTCTACCTTTATAACACCGAAGAGGAGTTGCGCCGGTTCATCGAATCCGTGAAGTACGTTGCCGAAAAGTTCACGGACTGAGCCTGGTGATAACCAATCCCTCATCCAGATTTTTCAGGAGCAGCGTGTCGTTCGGACCTATCACCAGCCTGTCCACCTTGACTGCTTCACCCTGCTCGGCCTGCATGCGCATGACGGAAGGGGGAATGGCAAAGCTAACATCCCGATCCCCGTCCTGCAAGATCCCGTATCCGTTGAGCAGGGTCAGGGTGAACGTTGACGGTAGCAGGCGATCGAGGCGCAACGTCGTTTCCAGCCCCTCGCCGGCCGCGGAGAAATCTTCGAACATGGCCTCCAGATCTTCGGCCATGTCGTTCATCGCCTCGTTCCGGTCGGACTGAGAATCGAGCTGTATCCCCTGGACCAGCACGCCCATGATGACGATCGATACCAGGAAGGCCCAGAACTTGGAAACGAAGAACTCCATCATACCTTGACCACCTTGACCGTCCCCCATGTTCCTAACGGACACTCCAGACGGATAGAATCGCCCGCCGATATCACCATAGGTTTCCCGTCCTCGGTGATTGCGATCACGCCGGTAAGGTACCTTGACCCCTCGCGCCCTCCAGCGTCCCATTTAATTCGAGAGTAATCGACAGAGCCGTTCTCGCCTCCAATGCTGAACGCGATTCCGGCAGGAAGATCATCGGGGACCTTCACGGTCCGCACGTTGCCAGGGCCGCCCGATGACATCTCTTCCAAGGTCGCGGCGATCTCTTCCGCCATCTCGGCCGCCTTCTGCTCGGCGACGTTGGACGTCGTCTCGTGCATGACGGAGATCATGGTGGGAAGGGCGAGGGAGATCAGGAGGGCCACCAGCATCAGCCGGAGCGGCAACCCCTCGATCCCCCGTTGGTCTCTGCGCACCGGATCACCTGCAGATCACTGGCACCTGCAGCGACGAGTCAGTTCCCATGCCGCCCTTGGCCACGGTTACGGTTATGAATCCGATGCCGTTGCCGTAGTGCGATACGCTAAGCCCGTCGAACGTGACCTTGCCATCCGCGCCCGTGGTCCCATACACCAGGGAGCCGTCGGAATTGCGCACCTCGCATCCATCGAGAACGACAGAAGCGCCTTCCACCGCGTCCCCGTTCTGGTCGCGTACGATTATCGTGATCGTCGCATCGTCGTTCTCGAAGGTCCCGTCGCCATCCCCGTCCGTAAGAAGTATCTCGGTCGGGTTGCCGTTCACCGACGCTATCGCTTCCGGAGCCGAGAGACCGCCCATCCATCCCACCAGGATGGCCGTTCCCAGCCCGGCCACGATCACCATTATCATCAGCTGCAGAGGCAATCCCTCGATGCCGCCTTCCCTGTCCCCGCTCATACGTTTCTTTGAGAACCTCATTGTATCTCCGAAATTGGGAAAGCCTAGGGGTGTCTAGACCTCCTCGCTTACAGTGAGACTAACTAGCGGACAGCATTCGTCAACTGAAAAACGATTTTTATCAATATTGTACTTGATTCTTATTGGAAAACGAATATTCCGTCCGAAATCAAAAGAATTTCTTGGCAATGGTAATCGAAATTATTATAAAAACAAGTTACATTCCCTGCCACGCAGTCGCATGCGATGCCATGGCGCCTGAGGTCTAAAGATGTTCAAGAAGGTGCTGATAGC